>DATCFW010000062.1:0-2325 GCA_036509295.1 Solirubrobacteraceae bacterium
CACGATCGGCCCGTCGGGGTGGCCGCGGGTAGCGAGCGTGCCGCGGGCGCGCTGGCGCCGCCACTCGGGACGGCGCCAGGGCCGCCGGCGCGCGTACGCGTGGGTGGCCTGGGTGATCTCAGCGGCGGCCACTGTCTCGCCGGCCCGTCGCGCGCGCTCGAAGAGTTCGAGGCCTGGGGCCACTCCGGGCCCTGCATCGAGGTCGAGCCCCCCGAGTCTCGCGGCGGCGGTCGCGCGGATCCCGATCATCACGGGCGGGCCGCTCACGATCCGCCACCGTCCGGGAAGCAGCAGGCCGTGGTGCAGGCGGCGCCTCAAGCAGGGGCCCGCGGCTGCGACTGTCACGGCCACGGCGTCGCCGTCGGAGTGAGCGAGCAGCTCCTCGGTGACTCCGGCGGCCAAGCGCGTCCCCGGGACGGCCACCCAGACGGCGTCGTAATCGTCGGCGGCGAGCAGCGCCGCGGCGGCGGCCCACAGGTCGGCCTCGTCGCGCACATGCAGCTCCGGTCCGGCCGCCGCGCCCCGTGGTGGGCCCGCCGGCCCCCAGTGAGCCGGGGAGGAAACGAGCGCGACCCGCAGACCCACCGTCACGGGCACGGGCAACCGCTCCCGCAGCGTCCCCGCGGCCGCCACGAGCCGCGCCGCCCGGCTGGCGGTCGCCGCGGTCCAGCGGCCGCGGTCGGCGCTCACCCGGCGGCTCCCGTCTTGTCCCGGCACCACAAGCGGGCCCGCCACAGCACCGCTCGCGGCCAGGGGGATCTCGACCGCGGGGCCGAGCGCCGTCGGTAGGGGTGGGGCAGGTGGCCGCGCCTGGGCACCGCCGGCCAGCGCGTGGGCGCCCTTGTGTCGCCCGTTGGCGTACAGCAGGCGTTGAGCCCATGCAAAGAGCGTGAGCCACGCAGTCCGCAGGCGGCCCCGCTCCAGGCAATCGAGCGCCGATGTGGCGGCGGCGATGGTCCGCGGTCGCCCGACGACGCAATGCACCGCAGTCGCAATCGAGCCGGTGAGGCGAGCGGGCAGCACGTCGACCGCCCCGGCGAGCTCGGGCTGGAGGTCCACGAGCACGGCATCGCCCCACCCCTCTTCCCGCGCAGCGGCCAACCGGCGGCCGGTGCTCAGCGCGTACTCATGGTGGGCCACAGCGTCCGGCAGATAGCGGACGGCTACCCCCGCCCGCAGTACCGTGGCGCCGAAGAGCCAATCCTCGCGCCGCAGGCGGCCGAGACGCTCGGAGAAGCCTCCGAGCGCGAGGAAGCGCTCGCGGCGCAGCGAGACGTTGCCGCTCAACAGGTCCGTGGCCCAGAGGCGGTCGCGGCGCGCCATCGCCGCGAAGTGGTCCTCCCACCACAGGCCGGCGGCACGTGCGACCCACGTGTCCTGCGCCGGTCGCGGCGGCGAGTAGCCGACGGCGAAGACGTCCGTGTCCCCGGTATGGGCGGCACGGTGCCGGTCGATCAGCCCCGGGGCCGCGACGAGGTCATCGTCGAGGAATACGAGCACCTGCCCGGTCGCGGCCTGTGCGCCGGCGTTGCGGGCGCCGGCGGCGCCGCAGCCCCCCGAGCGCAGCGTCCGCACGCCGGGTGGCATCGCGCCTGCCACCAGCCCGCCCGGCGAGCCCGCAGGCCGGTCGTCGATCACGATGATCTCAAGGGCCGGGCCCGGCGCCGGCAGCGCGGCGAGGCAGCGACGAAGGGCGTCCGGCCGGCCGACGGTCGGGATGATGACGGTCACGGCGAGCGCTCGCGGGACGCCCGCCGTATCGGGGGCCGGCACCGCGATGGGCGCGATGGGCGCGGCGAACGCCGGCTCATCACCGCCTTCCCGAACCGCGGCGTACCAGGCGCCGATCCCCGCCACCCCCCCGCGGAGGTAGTCCGCGGCGACGCGCAGGCTGCGCGGGTCGGTGCAGCCGGCGAACCGGTGCAGCAGCGCCCCACGGTATTGCTGCCACAGCCAGTAGGCGGTCACGAGCGCTTCCGGGTCCTTGCGCTCCAGCAGAATCTTCCACATCGTGGCGACGATGCCGGTGCCGTATCCGCGGAACGCGCGACGCAGAGCGGCTGGATCCCGGCGGTGGCGGTGAAAAACGTACGCCCCCGGGTCGAAGACCATCCGGCCCCCGGCCTCAAGCACCCGATAGATGGCGTACATGTCGCCGCCCGTCTGCGTCGCGGTGCCGGCGTCCAGCTCGGGCGGGAACGGGTCCCCGAGGCCGAGGAGCACCGCGCGGCGGAAGATCATGTTCGCGCCCGACCCGACGGCGCCGCTGCCGCACGGGGGGTGCGTCATCCAGTCGAACCGCTGCAGCCGGAAGCCGCGGTTGAA
>DATCFW010000063.1:0-22963 GCA_036509295.1 Solirubrobacteraceae bacterium
CGGCATCTGCAGCTCCACCGGGATCCCGCCGATCTCCGGTGACCACACGCCGGCGGCGATGACGACGCGATCGGCGCTCACGCGCGACCCGTCGGCCAGCACCACCCCCGCCACCCGGTCACCGGCCAGCGCCACCCGGTCGACGCCCGACCGCTCGCGCACCTCACCGCCGGCGGCCCGCACCGCCGCCGCCAGCGCCGGGACGAGCGCGCGCGGATCGATGGCGTGGTCATCGGGCACGTCGAGCGCCAGCCGCAGCGACGGCGCCAGGCCGGGCTCGCGGCGACGCGCCTCGCTGGCGCGCAGGCGCTCCACCCGCAGACCGAAGCGGTGACGCAACTCGAGCTCACGCTCCAGCGCCTGCGCCTCGTCGGCATCGCGCGCCACCAGCAGGGTGCCGCAGCGGGTGTAGCCGACGCTGTCGGCACCGGACGCCTCGAGCAGGCCGGCGACGAACTCCGGATACAGCCGGGCGCTCTCGGACCCGAGGTGCAGCAGGGGCTCCTCGCCCGGGGTCACTTCGGCGATCGGCGCCAGCATCCCCGCCGCGACGCGCGAGGTCCCGCCGCCGACCCGATCGCGCTCGAGGACGATCACCCGCAGTCCCCGCTCGGACGCCCGCCACGCGATCGACAGGCCGATCGCGCCGCCACCGATGACGACGACATCTGCTGCTGCTCGGTACTCGGACAATGAACCTCCCTGCGCCGGCATTACCCGGGTCAGGTCGTGACGGTCGGCGGATCGGCGTCCGCCCTCTCAGCCTCAGCGGTGGGGCTCCCGTAGGTGCGCATTCTAGTACGGCCGAACGCGCGTAATGGCGAGCGGTCATACCGGCGCGGCGGTCCTGGCAGACTGAGGGCGTGCCCGACCTCCGCGTTGCCCTGCACGCCGCCCGCCTCTACCTCGTGTGCGACGCGCGGCCCGATGCCGTCCTGGAGCAGGCGCTGCGCGGGGGGGTCGATCTCGTCCAGCTGCGCCTCAAGGACGCCAGCGACGCCGAGATCGTCGCCGTCGCCCGGCGCTACCGCGCGGCCTGCGCGGCGCACGGCGTGCCGCTCATCCTCAACGACCGCCCCGACCTGGTTGTGGCCGCCGGCGCCGACGGCGTGCACGTCGGCCAAGACGACATGCCGGTCGCGCGGGCGCGCGAGATGGTCGGCCCGGAGCGGATCGTCGGCCTCTCCACCCACTCGACGGCACAGATCGACGCCGCGGCCGCGGCGCGGGAGATCGACTACATCGGCGTCGGCCCGATCCATGCCACGCCGACCAAGCCCGGGCGGCCGGCGGTGGGCCTGGACCTGGTCCGGTATGCCGCGGCCCACGCCGCCACGCCGTTCTTCGCCATCGGCGGCATCGACGCCGACAACGTCGCCTCGGTGCGCGCGGCCGGGGCGAGGGGAATCGCCGCCGTGCGGGCCATCGCCGATGCCCCGGACCCCGCGGCAGCCGCCCGCGCTCTGCGCCGCGACAGTGAGACCGGCGTTGGGGCAACGTAGCCGCAAGCGCGGGCGCCGCGCCCAGCCGGCCACGCCCGCTCCCCGGGCCGCGCTGCGACGGGCCGCCCCCACCGACGAGGCCGCACCCGCCCCGTCCCGCACGCCCGTCCCGTCCCGCACGCCCGTCTCGTCCCGCACGCCCGCCCCGTCCGGCGCGCCCGGCGCGCCTCGCCCGCCCGAGCCGCGCGCCGGCCGCGCGCAGTGGTACGCGCCCACCGGCGAGGACCTGACCCGCTCGCAGCGCCGCGACGCCGAGGCGCGCGCCCGCCTCACCCCGTTGGGTCCCGGCGAGCATCCGCCGGTGATCATCGTGTCGACCGTCGTGACCGCGCTGCTGGCCCTCACCAACCTGGTGGCGTTCCTCGCCGGGGACAAGATCGGCGGCAAGCGCCCGGCGGCCGGTGAGATCGTCATCTTCTCCGCGGTGCTGCTGGCCTGCGCGGCCGGCCTGTGGCGGCTGTGGTACGCCGCCGTCCTGGGGTTCATGGCGCTGCTGGCGATCATCGCCACCGCGTTCGCGTTGCTGCTGATCGAGGCCAGCAACCTGCTCGGATTCTTCGTCGCCCTCGTCGTCGTGATCGCCGCCGGCTGGCTGTTCTTCAAGCTGGTGCGGGTGCTCAGCCGGATCCAGATGCCACGACCCCCCGGAGGCTGACGGGCGAGTCGGCGCGCGCTTGGATAGGCTCAGATCAAATGTCCGACACTTCTTTTGACTGCGTCGTCATCGGCTCTGGCCCCGGCGGGTACGTCGCCGCCATTCGCGCCGCCCAGCTCGGCATGACCACGGCCGTGGTCGAGTCCGACCGTGTCGGTGGTCGCTGCCTCAACTACGCCTGCATCCCGGCCAAGGCGGTGCTCCGCGTCGCCGACATCCTGTCCGAGATCCGCGAGGCCGGTGAATACGGCATCACCGTGTCCGAGCCCGAAATCGATTACGCCGGAGTCAGCGCTCGCCGCGAGAAGGTGGTCACGACCCTCACCGGCGGCGTTGCCGGGCTGCTGAAGAAGAACAAGATCGAGCTGATCGAGGGCGAGGCGACGCTGACCGGCCCCGGGACGCTGACGGCCGGTGGCCGGGAGATCACGGCCAAGACGATCGTGCTGGCCACCGGCTCGGTGAAGCGGCCGATTCCCGGCGCTCAGTTCGGCGGTCGGGTGATCGGCACCGAGGAGGCATGGGCGCTCGATGCGCTGCCCCAGACGATGGCCGTCGTCGGCGCTGGCGCTTCGGGGTCGGAGATCGCCTCCGCGTACGCGCGGCTCGGGGTCGACGTGACCCTGTTCGAGGCGCTGGACCGGGTGCTGCCGACCGAGGATGCCGACATCTCCAAGCTGGCCGAGCGCGGCCTCAAGAAGCAGGGCATGACGATCCACACCGGCACCCTGGTCACCGAGATCGCCTCTGGCGACAGCAGCGTCACCTTCACGTACGGCGACGCGTCCGGCGAGGTCGACTGGCTGGTGATCGCCGCGGGCCGCGGTCCCGACGTGGAGGCGCTCGGCCTTGACGCCGCCGGCGTCAAGCTCGGGAAGAACGGTCTAATCGAGGTGGACGGCGCGATGCGCACCAGCGTGGCCGGGATCTACGCCATCGGCGATCTCACGCCCGGCCCCGCGCTGGCCCACAAAGCGTCCGACGAGGGCATCGTCGCCGTCGAGGACGCCGCCGGACTGACCACTCACCCGATCGAGTACATCGACATCCCGCGCGCGACCTTCTGCACCCCCAACGTCGCCAGCTTCGGCCTCACCGAGGCCCAGGCCCGCGAGCAGGGCTACGACGTCGTGGTGGGCAAGGTCCAGTACGGCGCGGTCGGCGCCGGCACCGTCTACGGCGATCGCACCGGGCTGGTGAAGATCGTCGGCGAGAAGCGCTACGGCGAGCTGCTCGGCGGGCACATCATCGGCGCTAAGGCGACCGAGCTCATCCAGGAGCTCGTCAACGCACGCGCGCTCGAGGGCGGCTACCCCGAGGTGGCCCGGCTCATCCACGGCCATCCGACGATGGCCGAGGCCGTGATGGAGGCCGCGCGCGCGGCCGACGGCTGGCTGATCCACGGCTGACGGCCATGGACGGTGGAGCCGAGCTCCGCGTGGACGTGGTCTCCTCGTCATCGACCAGCTCGGAGCCGGCCGACCAGCCGGTGTTCTACTACGACATCGGCGACCCCGACTGCTACCTCGTCGCCGAGCGGATCATGGGCGAGTTGGGTGGGCTGGGCTCGATTCCCGAGTGGGAGCCGGTGCACGGCGCCCAGATCGGCATCACCCCGCCGGCCGTCGATCCCGATGAGCTGGCGGAGGCGGTAACGCAGGCGGGGCTGCAGCCGCTGCGACTGCCGCGGACGTGGCCGCCGGACAGCGAGCTGGCGATGCTGACGGCGACGTACGCCAAGGGCGGCGGCCGTGCGGTGGCGTTCTCGCTCGCCGCGTTTCGCCAGGTGTTCGCCGGGGGTCGGGACCCCGGTGACGAGGGCACCGTGCTGATCGCGGCGGCGGCGTGTGAGATGCACCCCAACGCGGTGCTCAAGGGCGTCGCGATGCGCTCGGTCAGTGCGGCGCTGGCCCGCGCCGGCGGGCGGGCCCACAACGCGGGCGTGCGCGAGCTCCCGGCGATCCAGATCGGCGCGGCCGTGTTCTCCGGCCCCCGCGCGCTCGAGCAGGCGATGGCCGCCCTGCGCCCTGACGTGAACGATTAGCGGCGGATACTCCCGACCAAGCGAAGATGAAGGCCAACCGTGAGTTTCACCTGATCGTCACCCGCGGCGGACGGGAGCCGGTGTTCCTGGCCGATCGAGCCCGGATGGATCGGATCGAGGTGGTGGCAGTCGACGACGGGGAGCTGCTGCTCTACTGGGAGCTGCCGGCCAAGCAGGCGGCCAAGCTGCTCAAGCAGCTGCGCGCCGACCTGGCGGGGCTCGAGGCCGAGGAGTTCCTGGCCATGTGGGAAGGGGCCGACGGCTCCGCCGCTCGCTGACGGTATGTTCAGTCCTCCCGATGGACGGCCCGGCTCCCACCCCCATCTCCGCCGCCGCGCTCAAGGGCGAGACGGCGGTACGAGAACCGGACCGTGCCGGTCGCGCGATCGCCCGGCGCACCGCTGAGACGCGGGCCACGGTCCCTGACCTCGATCTGGCTACCGATGTCGACGCCGAGCCGTTGCTCGCGCTCGCCGAGCGCGAGAGTGCCACGACGACCGCGGTGCTTGTGCGCGCGTGCGCGGTGGCGCTGCGCGCATTCCCTCGCGTCAACGCCTCCTACCGAGACGGCCGGTACGAGCAATATTCTCGGGTCAACGTGTCGGTGACGATCCAGACCGAGGACGTGCCGCTGGCGGCGACCATCGTCGACGCCGACGCGAAATCGCTGTCCGAGCTCGCCGCTGAGCTGTCCGCGCTCGACGAGCGCGCCCGCGCCGGTGAGCTGACCTCCCCCGAGCAGGCGGGGGCGACGTTCACCTTGTCCGATCTCAGCGGCCACGGCGTCGACCGGATTGGCGCGCTGGTGAGCCCGCCTCAGGCCGCAGCGCTGACCGCCGGCGCCATCCACGCGGCGCCGCGTATCCGTGACGGCGCCGTCGTCGCCGGGCGCGAGTTGACGCTGGCGCTGGCGTGCGACCACCGCATCGTGTTCCCGGCCCAGGCCGCCGCCTTCCTGGCCCGGGTCGCGCAGACGCTCGAGTGCCCGGCATGAGCGCGATCCCCGGGTCGGTCGCCGAACGGATCGCCGATGGCGGGCGCGACGAGCTGCTCGCCCGGCTGCGATTCGCGTTCGCGCAGGAGCTGCAGCGGAGCGCCGGCGTCGCGCTGAGCGACGATGAGCTCGAGGCACGGGTCGCCGACGCCGCCGACCGGGCCGGGCCGAACCTGTGGCGACGGTCCCTGGCCCAGGCGGCGATCGCCGAGCTCGGGATCGACCTTCCGTCGGCGATCGAGCATCCGGAGGTGCTCCGCGCCTATGAGCTCGTCGGCGCGCCGCCCGGTGAGACCGACGACGTCGGGTCCGCCCTCGCCGCCGAAGGCGAGCTTGAGGCGCTGCGCATCCCCGCCGTGCACATCAGCGGGATCGCGGCGCTGCCGGCCGGCGAGCGCGACATCGAGCTGCGCTTCTCCGATGCTGGGCTGGATGTCCTGATGCGGTCCACCGGCGCCCCGGTCGGCCGCCTGGACTCAAGCGACATCTCGGGCGCCGAGCTCCGACCGCCGCGTCGCGGCCTGCGGGCCGGACGGCGGCGGGCGCACGAGTTGCACGTGCAGACCGCCGCGGGCCGCGCCAGCTTCGAGCTCCCCGGACTGACCCAGGAGCAGCTCAAGGAGCACCTCGAGCCGATTCTGGCGCGGACCCTGGCCGATCGCGACTGAGCGCCGCTCGCCCGGCGCTGCCGTGCGCACGGTGTCGTGGTGCGAGGTGTGAATCCGCTCACACAATCGCCCCCGAGTCGGCGACGCGACTCGAGGGCGATTGGCCGGCCCTGTGCGAATGGCAGGTTTGGGGAGGTTCTCCCGTCCGGCTCAGGCCGGCCGCGGCTCGGGCCGCGGCCGGGACGCTGTCGCG
Organism: Solirubrobacteraceae bacterium; assembly: GCA_036509295.1. Classification (GTDB taxonomy): domain Bacteria; phylum Actinomycetota; class Thermoleophilia; order Solirubrobacterales; family Solirubrobacteraceae; genus Palsa-465. The sequence goes on from DATCFW010000063.1 coordinate 6,057, forward strand.
GTTACGACGCCCAAGGCGCAGCGGCCCCGGTGCGCGGCGCGGGGCGCCGGGTTGCCGCCCCGTGGCGGATGGTGCCGCGCCGGCGCGACCGGCGCGCCGCGGCGGCCACGGCGCGGGCCTCGTCCTTCGGGGAGCTGTGGATCGCCCAGGCGATCATGCCGGGGATCGCGATGAGCACGAATGCGGCGAAGACGATGTTTCCGATGGTGATGAGTGTCATTGTGAGCCTCCGTTGATTTGCCTAACGAGAAGCAAGGTAATCCGCCCGTGTCGGATTACCGTGAGACGGGTGTCTGAACGTTCTTACACGCGTACTCGTGACTGATGCCACGAGTCGACCACGCCGGGCGGGCCGACCCCGGCGCGCCGATGCCGCCGGGCTCAGCGGATGGCGGCGTCCGCGGCCACGGCCACGAACAGCAGCGCCAGGTACAGCAGCGAGTAGTGAAACAGGGCGGCCGCCCGGGGGGCTGTCGGCTGGCGCCACAGACGCCAGGCGAGGGCGCAGAAGACGGCGCCGAGCGCGATCGCCGCGCCCAGATAGAGCATCCCGAACGTCCCGAGCACCGCGGGCAGCACCGAGACCGCGACCAGCACCACGCTGTAGGCGAGGACCTGGGCGGCGGTGGCCGACGCGCCCCGGACGACCGGCAGCATCGGCACCTTGGCCGCCTCGTAGTGCGGCGCGAGCAGCAGCGCGAGCGCCCAGAAATGCGGCGGTGTCCACAACAGCACGATGACGAACAGGAGCGCGGCGCCGAGGCCGAGGCTGCCGTGGGCCGCCGCCCAGCCGGCCAGCGGCGGAATCGCGCCGGCCGCGCCGCCGATGACGATGTTCTGGGTCGTGCTGCGCTTGAGCCACAGCGTGTACACGACGACGTAGAACGCCCCGCCGCTCACGGCGAGCACCGCCGCCAGGACGTTGTCAAACAGTGCCATGACGACGAACGAGAGCGTCGACAGGGCGAGGCCGAACGCGACCGCGCGCCCGGGGGCGATGCGGCCCGCGGCGACCGGCCGCGATGCGGTCCGCGCGCCCATCAGGCGATCGATGTCGCGGTCCAGCACGTGGTTGAGCGCGCTGGCGCCACCGCAGGCCAGCCCGCCGCCGAGCACGAGCGCGAGCAGCGGCACCGTCGCCGGCGAGCCGCCGGCCGCCGCGATCATCGCGCACAGGGCGGTGAGCACGAGCAGCGACATGATCCGCGGCTTGGTCAGCGTCACGTAGTCGCCGAGCGTCTGGGACCAGGCGGAGCGAGCGGCCGCGGGTCGCCCGTCAGCGGACAGCGCGCCGGCCGGCAGTGCGTCCACCACCATCGCCTCGGCCACCATCGCCTCGGCCACCATCGCCTCGGCCACCTCAGGCATGGGCGCCGGCCGGGCCCCCGGCCGGCCCGGAGAGGACGCGCAGGTCGTGGCCGACGGCTGCCGGGAGGTAGGGATACAGGTATCCCGAGCGTTCGTCGCCGCGACGGTCGAGCAGGTACAGGGCCTCCGTGTGGCTGATGTCGCCCTTCATCGGCTGGACGTAGATGTGGTACGCCTGCCATACCGGGGCGAGCTGGGCGTGGGTGCCGCGCAGCCAGTGCCATGGGGCCACGCCGGCGAGCCCCCAGGAGCGGATCGCCGCCCGCGTGCTCGCCGGGGTGTCGAGCGGGTTCACGCTGACCACCACCAGCACCGGCCGCTGGGCGCGCGGCAATGCGCGCTCCGTCGCCGCCAGCGCTCGGCCGGCCAGCGGGCATTCCTGGGTGCAGTGCGAATCGAAGAACTCGATGGCGACGTTGTGACCGTGCAGCGACCCGAGCGAGAAGCGCGCGCCGGTCTGGTCGCGCAGCGTCGTGATCGCCGGGGCGGGCCGGACGCCGCCGGCCCACGTCGCCTGCCCGCGTAGGCCATTCGCGGGGCGGACCGTCGCCACCCGCGCCGGGGAGGACTTGCTGGACAGCAGGTGCGACCCGACGGCGGCGATGGCACCAGCGAGAATCGCCAGGACGACGACACCGGCCAGCTGGGCGGCGCTGATACCCCGGAGCTTGGGGCCGGCGACCAGTCGCGGGCCTTTGGGCTGCGGAGCGGCGCCCGCGCCCATCACACGATCTCGCCGGGCGGCGGCCCGGCCGGCGTCACGTCGTCCACGCTGTCCCCGGCGGCGGCGAGCACGTCCGAGGGCGGCAGCGTGGCCGACGACACAGGCGTGTTCTCCGGGACCCGTCGGACCGTGCGCACGGACCAGACGCTGAGCACGATCACCAGTCCGATCGGCAGCAGGATCGTGAGCCATGACCCGGCGAGGAAGTTTGACGCGAATAGGATCGAGGGCATGATCGTTTGAGTCCTCCTAAGTCGTGAGCGCCCGGGGGCGGGGAGCCGGCTTGGTCTCGGGCTCCAGCCAACGGTAGAAGCCAAGGATGGTGGCGATCCCGTAGGCCAGCGACCCGGGCACCCACATGATGCCGGCGGCGAGCTGCTGGTCGGTCAGGGCCGAGATGGCGCCCGGCCGGTGGACGAGTGCGGCGTAGTGGGAGTAGATCGGATGCGGAACCATCACCAGGGTGATCGCCAGCGCCCAGCCGATCACCATCGCCCCGATCACGTACGCGATCCGCGCCGGCCAGTCCAGGCGCCGGCGCAGCGGCCCCGGCTCGATCACGTGCGCCCAGAACAGCAGGCCGAAGAAGAAGAACATCGCGTGCTCGAGATCGTGGACCGTCTGCGATCGCAGCGTGAGGCCATACGCGCCGGGGATGTGCCAGCCGAGGAAGGTCGCGTTGAACAGGACCCAGGCGGGCACCGGGCGGGACAGCGCGCGGATCGGAGCCGTCCAGCGTGCCTGGGCCAGCGTGCGGCCGATCGACGTCCGCGACCGCGGTGAGAGCCCGAGCCACATCCGCGGCCACGGGCGGCCGAGCAGGATGAGCGGCGGTGCCACGGTGAGCAGCAGCACGTGCTGGATCATGTGCGCCCAGAAGAGCTGGTCGGCGTAGCCGTCCAGCGGCGACTCGAGCGCCAGCACGATCGTCACCAGTCCGCCAACGAACGCTGCCTCGCGCCAAGGCTCGCGGCCGCTCGCCGTGCGGCTGTACCGCCGCCCGCCGACCCAGTAGAGCATCGCCGCGATCGCCACGTAGGCGAGCGGGGGTTGGATCGACCAGCCGCCCCAGCTCATACCAGTGGGAGGGCCACTAGAGCAGGTACAGGATCACGAACGCCACGACCCCGGTGGCGACGTAGAACGCCCAGAAGAACGAGCACGCCTCGAGCCCGGCCACGATCAGCGCGTCGTCGGTGAGCACGTGCGCGGGCGTCGCGGGGACCCCGTGTCGCAGGCGCCGCCATGTCGTCGCCACCTGCGTCTCAATCCAGTACCCGACCATCAGGGCGAACACCGCGTAGAACGCGGTCCAGCCGATGAACACGCTGGCGTAGCCACCGCTGGCGGGGCCGAAGCCGAGCGTCGTCCACTGCACCACCTGGAGCACCACGGCCAGCAGCAGCAACAGCAGCGCCCCGCCGCCGGCGCGGACGACGAGCTCTGGGCGCCCCACCGTGGCGCGCAGGAGCACCGCGCTGAGGACGAGCGCGACGAGGATCGCCACCCCCAGCCCGAGCGACGGGTTGATGTTGTGACCGATCTTCCAGTCCTTGTTGAGATCGAGCGACCGCAGGTAGAAGTAGGCGAACACGAACGAGATGAAGAAGAAGCACGCGGCGCCGCAGAGCTGCCGGGCGGCCACCCACATCGCGCGCGGCTGCCACTCGGGCGGCTCGAGCTCGATCTCAGGATGAGTCGGTGCGGATGCAGACCCCTCCACGACTAGTCACCTCCCCCGGTTAGCGCCGGCTCGGCGGTCGGCTCGACCCCGTACGGATACGGATCAGCGTCGAACACCGGGAAGCGGTCGAAATCGTGGACCGGCACCGGCGTGGGCAATTGCCATTCCAGCCCCTTCGAACCCCACGGGTTACCGACCAGCGGTTCGCGTTTGATCAGCGTCGAGTAGACGAGGTTGAACAGGAACACGAGCATCGAGAGGCCGATTCCGTACGCGCAGATCGACACCCAGTCGTTGAGCGGCTGCAGGTTGGAGGCGTACGTGACCACCCGCCGAGGCATGCCCATGAAGCCGAGCGCGAACAGCGGCGCGAACGTCAGGTTGAACATGAGGAACAGGGACCAGAAGTGGATCTTGGCCAGCCGCTCGTTGAACACGTAGCCGGTCATCTTCGGACCCCAGTAGTAGATCGAGGCGAAGATGGTGAACACCAGGCCGCCCATGATCGTGTAGTGGAAGTGCGCCATCGAGAAGAAGCTGCCGTGCGTGGTCACGTCGCTGGGGACGTCGGACAGCAGCACGCCGGAGATGCCGCCGATGAGGAAGTTCCATGCCCAGGCGATGCAGAACCACATCGGTACCGTGAACCGTATTCGCCCGCGCCACATGGTCGCCATCGCACACAGGAAGGTGAATCCGGTGGGCACGGAGATGAGCTCGGTGGAGAGCATGTAGAACGGCCGCAGGTCGGCGTCGATGCCGCTCACGAACAGGTGGTGCTGCCAGACGAAGAAGCTGAGCAGCGCCACGCCGAGCATCCCGGCGACGGCGAGGCGGTAGCCCCACAGCGGCTTGCGGCAGAACACCGGCAGCAGCTCGAGCACGACCCCGAAGCCGGGCAGCGCGACGATGTAGACCTCGGGGTGGCCGAAGACCCAGAACAGGTTCTGCCACAGGTAGGCGCTGCCGCCGTTGGAGGCGATGAAGAACCCGGTCTGGGCGGTGCGATCGAGCATCCCCATGAGCAGCGCCGCCAGCAGCATCGGCGGCGCCAGCAGCATCAGGAACGAGGTCGCGACCACCCCCCAGCAGAAGACCGGCAGGCGCGACCAGGTCATGCCCGGCGCGCGCATCGTGATGATCGTCGCCAGGAGGTTGAATCCCAGCAGGCACATGGAGATCCCCACGAGCGCGAAGAACCCGAGATATGCGTCGTAGCCGGTCGTGCCCTGATCGCCGAGCGGCTGATACCCGGTCCAGCCCGTCTGGAAGCCGCCGAGGAAGATCGTCGTCAGCAGGACGACGCCAGCCGCCATCAACAGCCAGAAGGTGAGCGCCTCGATCCGGGGAAACGCCATGCGACGGCTGCCGATCATCAGCGGGACGAGCCAGTTGGCCAGCGGGCCGAGCACGGCCGAGGTCAACATGCCCATCATCATCGCGCCGTGCATGCCGACCAGGGACAGGTACTGGTTGGCCCCGAACACGTGCACGTTGGGCTGGAGCAACTCGGTGCGGATCAGCATCGCGTTGATGCCGGCGATCAGGAAGAAGATGCCGACGCCGACGAGGTACTGGAGCGCGACGACCTTGTGATCGGTGCAGAGGCTGAAGTACCGCCACGCGCCCTCGCCCTCTGACTCGTGCTCGGCCAGCGTCGGCGGATGGCCGAGCATCCGCCGGATCGGGTAGTTGGCGAACCCGAGACCGACGAGGAACCCGATCACGCCGAACAGGTAGCCGAGCAGCACCGCGATGTCGTTGGCGCCGGCCTCAGTGCTGTAGTAGACGACGCTTGGCTGGTTAAACCGATTGCCGATCCAGTTGCCGATCAGCCAGCCGACGATCGCCAGGAGGATCCCGGTGAACATGTTGAAGCCGATCAGGCGCCGCCAGACGGGCCGCGGACCGGCTGAGATCGCGATCGCGGTCATCCACCTCTCCTCGTGGGATCCGGGAAGTACTTAAGGGCGTAGGGGGGCAGCGACTTCGTTACCGGCGCGTACTGGCGCTGCTGCTGCGCGATCCAGGAGGCGAAATCGGCCTGGCGCTCGACGTGACCGGTGCCGAACATGTAGCCGTGCCACACCCCGCACAGCTCGGCGCACTCGACGTGGAAGGACATCGGCGACTTGGTGGTGACGTAGGCGATGTTGTCGATGCCGGGGTTGGCGTCGGCCTTGACCCCGAGCTGGTAGGCCCAGAACGAGTGGATGACGTCCAGCGACGTGACGTGGAACTCGACGGTCCGGTTCGCCGGCAGAACGAGGTTCGGCGTCTCGACCCCGCCGTACGCCGGCCAGCGGTAGGTGAACTTCCACTGCTGGGCGATCACCTGCACCTGCAACGGGGGGGATGACAACGAGGGGGCGCCGATCGGGGCCGGACCCTGACCGCCACCGGCGCCGTCCACCAGCATCCGGATCGTGCCGTAGCCAGCCAGGAACAGCACCAGCGCCGCGGACGCGACCAGCCACCAGATCTGGATCCGCGCATCTCCGCGGATCGCCGGGCCGTCGAGCAGCGTTCCGGGCTCACGCTCGCGGAAGTTGAGCATCGCGTAGATGAAGAACACGACCACGCCCAGCGCCACCGGCGTCGCGACGCCGAGCAGCACGGTGTTGTCCACCACCTGGCCCGAGGCCTCGACCGTGCCGTTGCCGGGCGGCAGGCCGGGAGCAAGGAGGAACACGACGACCAGGGTGCCGATCACGCTCGTGACCAGCCACCACAGCATCAGGCGCCGCCAGTGATTGACTTCGCTGCTCACCGACGGTGCCTCATACGACCTTGATGTAGCCGTCCATGTAGCCCACGGTCTGCATCGGCCCGCCCCAGCCGGCGATGAAGCCGGCGGCGCACGGGACGAAGCACTGCCAGCGGTACAGGCCGCGGCCGGGCGTATGGAATTGGAACGTGATCGTCTCGTGGTCCTGCTTGAGCGTGCACGGCGCGTTGCCACACGGGTTCTTGGCGGTGTCCGGGACCCCTTGGAGCGGCACCGACAGCCCCATCTGCGGAACCGCGAAGATATGCGAGGCGGTGTCGGGGTCGATCGTCTGCGTCGGCTTGCCGTTCAGCATGAAGTCGTTGCCAACCGTGCCCTGGGACTGGGAGATGAACGGGTTGCGCAGCCCCGAGTCGCCGTCGTACTGGTAGATCGTGACCGTCACGAGCGAGTTGGCGGGCAGATCGTAGGTCGTGGCGTGGCGCCAGTTGCTGCCGTCGGCGTTGACCGCGTAGTAGGAGACCCAGGTCGGGTGGTTGTCGTTGACCTCGGCCGCGGGAACCGTCGCCAGGTAGAGATGGGTGCCGCTCGAGGCCTGCGTGGCCGAGGCCGAGGCCGAGGCGTTCGTGAGGTACATACCGATGTATAGACCCACCACCACGCACGAGAGCACCGTCGCCACGATGGCTCCGTACAGCCTCCTTGCCCGCCCACTCTGCGCATCCCTCTCCATGTCGGCCGCAAACGTATGCAATGGCTAAGAGAAACGCAAGCGAACATGACCGGGATGTCATTTCACCGTCATTTACAAGCAATGCGGGACGAGCTATGTTGTCGGCCGAGCGAGGAGCTGACGCCAGACCGATGCGCATACTTGTGTTGGAGGACGAGGCGCGCATACGCGCGTTTCTCGCCCGTGCGTTCGAGGCGGAGGGGTTTGCGGTGGATGTCGTCGGCGACGGCGAGCAGGGCCTCGCGCTCGCGCTCGTCGGCAGCTACGAGTTCGTCATCCTCGACCTGCTGCTGCCCGGGCTCGATGGTCTCGAAGTACTGCGGGTCCTGCACGAGGAGCGTCCGCAGCTGCCGGTGCTCATCCTGTCGGCGCGCAGCGACCTGGCGACGAAGCTCCAGGGGTTCGAGCTCGGCGCGGTCGACTATCTGGCCAAGCCGTTCTCACTCGAGGAGCTGCTGGCCCGCGCGCGGGTTCAGCTGCGCCGCGCCCATCGGGTCGATCCCGGGACGGTGCTGCACGCCGGCGAGCTCGCGCTCGACGTCACCCGCCGGCAGGCCCGAGTCGGGGAGATCGTGACCGACCTGCCGGACCGCGAGTTCCGGCTGCTGCATTTCCTGATGCTCCACGCCGGCGAGGTGGTCAGCCGCCAGCGGCTGCTGTCCGAGGTCTGGGGGTTCGACTTCGATCCGCGCTCCAACGTCGTCGACGTGTGCGTGCGACGGCTGCGGCGCCAGCTCGGCCCCGCGGCGCCGATCGAGACGGTTCGCAACGCCGGCTACCGGGCGGCGGCGTGAGCTGGGAGACGCTCCGCCGACGGGACGTCGAGATCGCCTGGGTCGCGTTCGCCGGGGCCAACTACGGCGCGATGATCGCGTGGCCGAGCTGGGAGACGATCCCGTTTCACTTCGTGTGGATCAGCCTCACCCTGATGTACGGCTTCCGCGTCTGGGCGCTGCGTCCGACGCTGATCGTGCTCGTCTGCGTGATGACGATGACCGGCATCTCGATCGGGCTCGACGCCTTCCGCGGCATCCAGCTGTGGGGCGAGCTGTTCGAGGTGCCCCTGATGGCGGCGATGTTCCTGGCGATGGTCTGGCACGCGCGCCGGCGGGTCGAGGCGCTGCGGATCGTCGAGCGCCGGGCTGACGAGCACCGGTCACTGCTCGAGCGCCAGGAGCGGTTCGTCCACGACGCCTCCCACGAGCTCCGCACGCCGGTGACGATCGCCCGCGGTCACCTCGAGCTCCTCCGCGGCGACCGTCCGCCCGCCCCCGAGCTCGACGTGGCGCTCGACGAGCTGGGCCGGATGGACGCGATCATCGGACGCCTGCTCGTTCTGGCCTGCGCCGACCAGCCGGATTTCCTGCGGGCCACCGAGATCGACCTCGAGCCGTTCCTGGAGGAGACGTTCATGCGGTGGTCAGAGCTGGCACCGCGGGCCTGGAGGCTGGGCTTGATCGCGCCCGGACGGCTGCTGGCCGACGCCGACCGGCTGCGGGCCGCGCTGGACGCGCTGCTCGAGAACGCCGTGAAGTACTCCGCCCCGCACGCGGTGATCGAGCTGCGGGCGCGTGTCCACGGCCGCGGGGAGATCTGGATCGAGATCGAGGACGAGGGCTGCGGCGTGCCCGCGGCGGCCCTGCAACGCATCTTCGACCGCTTCGCCCGCGCCGATTCCGCGCGCACGCGGTCCGCCGGGGGGGTCGGTCTGGGCCTCGCGATCACCGACTCGATCGCCAAGGCCCATGGCGGCTCCTGCAGCGTGACGAGCACCGCTGCCGGATCGATCTTCACGCTGCATCTCCCGGATTTCGCGCCCACCGCGCCGGCCGCGCGCCCCGTGCATGCACCGCTCAGGGTGGGCGTCACGCAGGCGTAGGGAGCCGTCGGGGCCGGGGGCCGGGGCCGGGGCGGCGGCGGCCGTGAGCTCAGAACGCGTGCCGGATGCTCGCCAGGATCGACACGTCGTCGGCCTCGCCCAGATACGAGGCGCGGACGCACTCGGTGTCAATCGTCGTCACGAGCGTCCGGGCGGTGCGGGTCGTGTCCGGTCCCCCGCCATATTCGCCGATGTAAACGAGGGCGTAGGCGACCTTCTGCGCTCCGGTCCCCGCCGCCCACGCCGAGCACGTGCTCGCGTCGGTCAGCGGCGCGCGCGCCGGGTTGGCGACCGTGGTGAGAACCGTGACGACGATGAGCGCGAGCACCACCACGATCGACGCGGCGGACACCCGCTTGTGGCCGAGCATCAACGCGGTGAGGCTCCAGCCCGGCGGCACGGCCGGGCCCGCGCCGGCGGTGTCGCCGTCCGCGGAGTTGCCGTCCGCGGAGTCGCGGTCCGCGGCCATCGTCACTGCGGCGAGCCGCCGCGCTGCGCCTGGAGCACGCGGATGTCGTGCGCCAAGCCCTCGGGCGTGAGCTGATCGGCGGCGAACCCCACCCGCTCGTAGCCGCGCTTGTCGATCAGCAGCACGAACGTGGAGTGATCGACCTTCGGGGTGACCGGCTGGATCGCGTAGTCGTGCCAGATGCGCCTCATCGACGCCCGCGGGCCATTGACGAACTCGAGCCGACCGGTCATCTGATGCCGGGCCAGGAACGCGTCCCGGTTGTGCACGGTGTCCTCGGTGGGGTCGACGCTGACCCCGATCGTCGGCACGTTGCGCCCCGCGTCGGGGAGATCGTTGAGCGCGCCCTTGATCTGCTCCACCATGAACGGACACGTGTCCTTGCACAGCGAGTGGATGAAGGTGAGCACCACCACCTTGCCGCGATCAGCCGCGAGCGAGACGCGCCGGCCGGTCTGGTCGGTGAGCGTGAAATCAGCGGCGCGCAGGTTGGGTGGCATCGTCGGGCCGTCGAACTCCGAGCTCGAGCTCGCGGTCCGCTGCACGACCGCCCCGCGATCATGCACCACCACGAACACGATCGCCGCCAGCAGTGCCACCAGGACCACGATCAGGACGCGCTGGAGTCTCGCGCTGGCCGGCATCTGAGTCATTCTCGCACGGAGGTGGGTTACGGCGGCGCGGATCGGGGACAATCTGACCGTGGACCCGGCACTGGCACTGGCCCGCCGGCTGGCCGAGGCGGTGAGCGACGAGCGGGTGCTGAGCGCGGTCGCCGCCGTCCCCCGCGAGCGGTTCGTGCCCGAGTTGGACCGTCCGCGCGCCTACGAGAACGTGGCCCTGCCGATCGCGTGCGAGCAGACCATCTCGCAGCCGATCGTCGTCGCCCGCATGCTCGAGCTGCTCGAGCTCGAGCCCGGCGACCGGGTACTCGACATCGGGACGGGGTCCGGGTACCACGCCGCCCTGTTGAGCCGGCTCGCGGCCGCGGTGTGGACGGTCGAGCGCTATCCACAGCTCAGCGCGGCGGCCCGCGAGGCGCTCGACACGCTCGGCTGCGCCAATGTCGTCTGCGTCGTCGGCGACGGGTGGGGCGGTCTCCCCGAGCACGCCCCGTTCGACGCCATCAACGTGGCCGCCGCCACCGGGGACCGCCTCCCGCCGGCGCTCGAGACTCAGCTCGCGGTCGGCGGTCGCCTCATCGCACCCGTCGGAACCGACCGTCAGTTCCTGGTCCGCGTGCGCCGCACCGCGGACGGCTTTGTCCGCGAACGCCTCGATCCGGTCAGGTTCGTGCCGCTCGTTCACGAGGCGCCGGGCTGAGCCTGAGCTGCGCCGCCTCGGTGCCGAGGCGCTCGCGCATGACGTCGATCGCGGTCGGGCTGGAGTCGATCAGGACGAACCGCCGACCCAGCTCCTGGCACACCGCGCCGAGGGTTCCCGAGCCGGCGAACGGATCCAGGCACCAGCCGCCCGGCCGCGAGGAGGCGGCGACGAGGCGGCGTAGCACCCCGGCCGGCTTCTGCGTCGGATAGCCCGTCTTCTCGGCGCCGTTCGTCGGCACGATCGTGTGAAACCACACGTCGGTCGGACGCTTGCCGCGAGCCGCCTTCTCCGCTCCGACCAGCCCCGGCGCCATGTACGGCTCGCGATCGACCGCGTCGGCGTCGAAGTGATGGGCGCCGGGGTTGCGGACGTAGACGAGGATCGTGTCGTGCTTGGCCGGCCAGCGGCGGCGCGGCTTGGCGCCGTAGTCGTAGGCCCAGATGAGCTCGTTGAGGAACGCGTCACGGCCGAACACCTCGTCGAGCAGCAGCTTGCAGTAATGGGCCTCGCGGTAGTCGATGTGGAAGTACAGCGTCCCGTGAGGCGCGAGCAGCTCGCGCGCCCGTGTCAGCCGCGGCTCCAGGAAGCTGAGGTAGTCCGCGAACGCGTCGTCGTAGCTGAGGCTTCCGAGCAGCTGCGACCGGTAGCGCCGGCCGCCGAAGCCGACCCGCCGGGCGGTGGGGTCGGCGACGGCGCTGATCGAGCGGCGCGTCTGCGCGCGGCCGGTGTTGAACGGCGGATCCAGGTAGACCAGGTCAAACGACGCCGCCGGCAACGCCTCCAGCACCGGGAGGTTGTCCGCCTCGATCACGAGGTCGTCATCGAGCCCGACCGGGTCTTCGCTGCTCTGCACGCGCATCGCAGCGAGAACGTAGCGCGGCCCGCGGCCGCCGTCACCGGCGCGAGGCCGGCGGATCGCCCCGCGCCGTATGGATTTCTAACACGGGCCTTATGCCCGTAGCCGCTAGGATTCCGTACGGTGGTTTCGGACCTTCTGCAACGTCTGCGCGGTTCCGCGCGCGCCGGCAAGATCACGCGCTACGCGATCGGCTCGGTGATCGCGCTGCTCACGAGCATTGTCGTGTTCGCGCTGATGTACGTCACGATCGGCAACACGACGGTGTGCTCGATCGGCGCGTTCGTCGCCGGGGCGGTGCCCAACTGGATCCTCAACCGCCGGTGGGCGTGGAAGATCCGCGGTCAGGTCGAGGTTCTGCGGGAGATCGTCGCCTACGTCGCCATCTCGCTGGTCGTGCTGGCCGCGTCCTCACTGGCAACCGGCTGGACCGGCCGGCAGGTGAACAGCATCCCCTCCGGACACGGCATCCGCGTGATCCTCGTCACGGCGTCCTACGTGTTCGTGCAGGCGGTGCTGTTCGTTGTCAAGTTCGTGATCTACGAGCACTGGGTGTTCGCCGGGCGCTCGCGCCTGCGCGCCGCCGTCCGGTCGCGCCACCAGGTGTGGACCGCGGCGCGGGCGAACCGGACTCCGTAGCCGAAGTTCCCGCCCTTCTTGGTCCCGGTCGCGTGCTGGCCGCGATCACGCATCGTCGTCGGCACCTCGGCCAGGCGAAAGCCGTTCAGCGCGGCGGAGATCATCAGCTCCGACGCCTGGTACTGCGGCTGCTCGAGCGTGACCACCCCGGTCAGCTCGGAGCGCATCGCGCGCAGACCGCACGCCGGGTCGGTGATCCGCTGGCGGACGAGCACCGAGATGAGCGCGCCGAACACGATCACGCCGGCATGCCGGGTGGCGTCGGTGGTCAACTCGGTCCCCAGCCGGCGCGAGCCCGACACGAAGTCCGCCTGGCCGGCCAGAATCGGCTCGACGACGCGACCGATCTCCTCGGTCTCGTACTGACCGTCAGCGTCGATCGTGACGATCACCTGGGCGCCGCGCACCCGGGCCAGCCAGTAACCGAGCCGCAGCGCCGCGCCCTGGCCGCGGTTGGCCGGCACGTCGCAGACAAGCCCGCCGGCCTGCGCCGCCCGAGCGGCGGTGGCGTCCTTGGCGCCGTCAACGACGACGATCACCTCGGTCTGGAGCCCGGCCACCTCGTCGGGGATCTCGGCGATCACGTCGGCGACGGTCGGCTCCTCGTTGTAGGCCGGGATGATGATCGCCACCGGGGCGCCCGCGCCGGGAGGGTGCTGCGCCAGGAAGGCCTCCGCGGCGCCGCGCTCGACGGGCTGGAGCCGGGCGTCCTCGTCGGGGGCGATCTGCACCGCGGTCATGACGCCGCCGGTGCCTTCACCTCGGCGGTGGACCATTCGTCCCACACACCGATCAGGCCGTCACTGAGGGCGGGGAACCGCGGCGTCCAGCCGGCGGCCTGCGCCCGGCTTGGATCGACGATGACGGCCGGCATCTCGCCGGGCTTGGCGGCGCCGTGGCGGATCTCGATCTCGGCGCCGGACACCCGCTTGACGGCATCGATCACCTCCAGCACCGACAGCGATGTGCCCGAGCCGATCACGGTGGGGCCGGCCCAGTCGTCGCGAGTGAGCCCGAGCCGCATCGCCGCCACCACGTCGGTCACGTGCACGTAGTCGCGGACCTGCTCGCCGTCACCGTAGACCTCGAAGGTCGTGCCAAGGCGGATGTTGCGCATCAGCCGCGCGACGATGCTGTCCTTGGCCTGCATCCCCGGACCGTAGACGTTGGTGAGACGGATCACGGCGCAGCGCAGGCCATAGACCGCGGTGTAGGCCGACATCAGCATCTCGCCGGCGGCCTTGGTGGCGCCATACGGCGTGAGCGGGTTGAGCACCGCGGCCTCGGAGATCTTCGGCGCGGTCATCGGGCCGGTGACGGCGTTGGTGGAGGCGAACGCCAGCGACGTGGCCCCCGCCTCGTGCCCGGCGGCCAGCAGCGCATTGGTGCCGACCACGTTGGTGGCGAACGTCAGCTCAGGCTGCTCGACGGACTTCAGCACCGAGGTCACCGCCGCAAGGTGGACGATCGAGTCACAGCCGCCGCGGAACGCCTGCGCCAGCACGGCCGGGTCGGCGATGTCGCCGATGACGATGTCCACCGCCGGGTCGGGGTGCGGCCGGAGGTCGACGACGCGCACGTGGGCGCCGTCACCCGACAGCTCGGAGACGACGTGACGGCCGATGAATCCGGAGCCTCCGGTGACCAGCACACGACGCCCATTGAGGTCCGTGGGGCTCATGTCGCCCCCGCGAGGGTGTGCATACGACGATCCGTTGCCTTCGATCAGGGTGGTCAGAGAAGAGTGGTCGCGGCCCGCCGTGGCGGTTCACTACAGCGGCCAGAACGGCACGGACGCGGCCCGGCGAGCGCCCGAGCATAGCCGACGGCGACCGGCTGATACTTTCGGCGCGTGCCGCGCGAGGACTCGGAAGCCCACTCGCGCCCAGACCGAGCCGCCGTTGCGCGCCGGCGACGCCGGGCGAAGCAGCTGCCGATCGGGCAGCGCCGCGCCCGGCTGATCGTCAGCCTCGCCGCGTTCGTGCTGGTGATTGCCGTGATCGCCAACGGAATCGGCTCCCGCTCCGGCGTCCCCGGGCCGCCGGCGGCGGCGATCGTCGACGGCGCCGGCCCCGGCGATCCGTTCGCCTATCGGTCGGCCCGCGAGGCCGATTTCATCGCCCGAGCCACCGCCGGAAACGCGCACGTGCTGTTCTCCAAGAGCCCCGGCGGCGCCGTGGCCACCGCCGCCCGGGTCGCCGCGTTTCGCCCCGCCATCGACCGCGCCGTCGCCGGCACCGGCATCGATCCCAACCTGCTCGAGGGACTGGTGTTCGTGGAGAGCGCCGGGCGGGCGGACGCGCTCGCCGGCAGTGACCCGGCGAGCGCTGCCGGCCTGACCCAGATCCTCGCCGCGACCGGCCAGTCGATGCTCGGCATGCACATCGATCTGGCCGCCAGCCGGCGGCTGCTCAAGCGGATCGCCGCCGTGGAGAACGGCGCCCGCGGCCGGCTCGGACCGCTGCTCGCGCAGCTGCGGGCCGCCGACGAGCGCTTCAGCACGACCAAGGCGCTGGCCGCCACCGTCCGCTATCTGGAGACGGCCCGTCACCAGTTCGGCCGCACCGACCTGGCGATCGAGTCCTACCACATGGGCATCGGCAATCTGCACCAGGTGCTGTCGGACTACGACGGCGGTGCGGCGGTGCCCTATGCCCAGCTGTACTTCGACAGCTCGCCGGGTCGGCACGCCGCCGCGTTCCGGCTGATGGCGGGGTTCAGCGACGACTCGGTCCTCTACTACTGGCGGGTGCTCGGAGCGGTGGCGGTCATGCACCTGTACCGCACCGATCGGGCGGCGCTGGAACGGCTGGCGTCGCTGCAGACCGCCGACGACGCCGGCGGCGCCGTTCTGCAGTCGCGCACGCCGCCGTATGGTGACCCGGCGGCCCTGTCGACGGCCTACCGGCACCGGGAGCTGGTTCCGCTGCCATCCAACGCGGCCGCCCTCGGGATCGGCGTGCTGCCGAGCATGGGCTCCGGGGCGCGGGCAGTGGGGGCGCCCCCGGCGTTGTACCGGGGGCTGCGCCCGGTGGCGCTGCGGCTGCTCATCGACCTGGTGGCCGGGGTGCGCCGGCTGTCCGGCGTGCGCGCGCCGCTGACGATCGCCAGCACGGTGCAGGACTCGCGCTATCAGGACCGCGAGGGGATCTACTACGCGCCGTCGGCCACCGGGTTCTCGTTCGAGATCGAACGGCGGTACGCCAACGGGGCTCAGGCGGGCGCGCTGCAGGCAACGCTTGACCGCCTCCAGTCGCTGAACCTGATCGCGTGGGCGCGGGAGCCGGCGACGATCGAGGTGACGGTGGCGTCGGACGCGGCGGCCTGGCTCGCGTCTGAGTGATGCGCTGCCGCGCCGGGGTCGCCGAATCGATAGGTTGCCGCCATGACCGACGCCGTCCGCGTGCCCGACGAGGCGCTCGAGGGATTGCCGGACTTCCCGTTTGAGCCGCGGTGGTCGTCGTTTGGCGACCTGCGGCTGGCCCGGATCGACGAGGGCGACGGCCCGCCGGTGGTGTTCGTCCACGGCGAGCCGACGTGGTCGTTCCTGTGGCGCACCGTGCTCGTCCCGGTGCGCGATGCCGGCTACCGCTGCATCGCGCCCGACCTGCCGGGCTTTGGCCGCTCCGACAAGCCCACCGACATCGACTGGTACACGTATGACCGCCAGACCGCGGCGCTGACGGGGCTGCTCGAGGAGCTCGACGTCCGCGACGCGACTGTGGTGGTCCACGACTGGGGCGGCCCGATCGGACTGCGGGCGGCGGTGGAGGCGAGCGACCGGATCTCGCGGCTGGTCATCCTCGACACCGGCCTGTTCACCGGCCATCAGAAGATGACCGACGCCTGGAACGCCTTCCGGGACTTCGTGGAGCGAACCGAGGATCTGCCGGTCGGGTTCCTCGTCCGCGGCGCGTGCCACCACGATCCCGGCGAGGAGGTGATCGCCGGCTACGAGCGCCCGTTCCCGTCGGTGGAGTCCAAGGCGGGGGCGCGGGCGTTTCCGCTCATCCTGCCGGTGTCGCCCGACTCCCCGGGAGCCGCGGCGGGTCAGCGCACCCTGGCGGCCCTGCGCGAGGACCCCCGCCCCAAGCTGATGCTGTGGGCCGACTCAGACCCGGTGCTGCCACTGGAGACCGGCGAGCGCTTCGCCGCCGCGCTCGGCGGTGAGATCGCCCACGTCATCGAGGACGCCGGCCACTTCCTGCAGGAGGACGCCGGGCCCCAGATCGGCGCGCTGATCGCCGACTGGCTGCAGTCGGCCTGACCACGTCCGACCAGCACCGCCGCCGACGGCGAACTCAGGCGGGCTGCTTCTCGGTCTCAGACTCAGACACAGCCGGAGCCGCCACCCCCGGCACCGCCGGCGGCGCCTCGGTGAGCTGCGCCTTGTCCCCCGTCCGCGTCTCGTAGGAGCTCCGGAGCAGGTGGTCGGGATTGGCGAGAATGTGATCGGTGTTCAGCAGCTTGGCGACGAAGTCGGCCGCCGACCGCGGCATCA
>DATCFW010000064.1:0-14860 GCA_036509295.1 Solirubrobacteraceae bacterium
GGGGTCGGGAGGGCGGCGGCGGCCCTGCTCTCGCGCCAGGAACGTCAGTGGCGAGCCACTGATGCGTCTCCGGCGTTCATGTGACCCCGGCGGTGATCTGGGCGTGCTCGGCCCAGTGATGGCGCTGCTCGGCGAGACTTGGGGAGGGAATCACCAGGACCGGGCGGTCTGCGTGGTGCAGGACCGCATGCGAGACGCTGCCCAGCATCAGCGACTTCAGCCCGCCGAGGCCGCGCGTCCCCAAGACGATCACGCCGGCGTCCAGATCGGCGGCTTCGGCCAGGATCACAGCGGCGATGTCGTCGTCTCGATTCACGACCCTCGGCTGCGCGACCAGTCCGGCGGCCACAGCCCGCTGCACGCCGGCGGCGGCGGTGTCAACCGCCGCCTGCTTGATCGCAGCATCAGCGCCATCATCGCCGTAAGGGCCGACCATTCCAAACCCCATGCCCAGCGCGCCGCGACGGGTCATCGTCTCCAGGATCGTCTCCCAGATCACCAACACCGTCGCCTCACTGCCAGCCATCAGCAGTCCCGCTTGGTCGACCGCCGACTGCGCGTCAGCGGACCCGTCGTAACACAGGAGGATCATCATGCTGCCGCTCGTCGGCAGAGCCGCGGCGGACAGCAAGCGTAGCTGGATCGGTCGGTCTGACCGGGCGCTTCCGAAAGACGGTTCATGGACTCGGGCTCCTGAGGCGTTGACTCGCGGTCACCCGCGAAGCGGTGTCGCACACGCCGGCCGAGTCGCTGAAGCCGGGAAGAACAGGGCCGCCGAAGGTTGAGGCGAAGCCAAAACCGATTGTACTCCGGGCGGATTCGCGCTCCAGCGGGTCGCGTGAGCGACCGCGAGGATTTACAATTGCCCGGTGGCACCCCTTGCGGACGATGGAAGCGAGCATCTGCGCGTCCTGATCGCCAACGAGCGCAAGGATCGTCTCGAGCTCGTCGTTCCAATCGTGGCCAAGCTCGGCCACGAGGTCATCGCGCGCGAGATCGAGGTCGCGGACGTCGGCGCCGTCACCGCCCGGGAACGACCCGACGTCGCGCTCGTCGGACTCGGCGCCAGCTCACAGCATGCGCTTGACCTGATCGACAAGATCGTCCGCGAGGCCGCCTGCCCCGTCATCGCGCTGCTGCACGAGCCAGATCCCGGGTTCGTCAAGGAAGCCTCCAAGCGCGGAGTGTTCGCGCACATCTCAGACGATGATGTCCAGGACTGGCAGAGCTCGATCGACATCGTGCTGCGCCGGTTCGCGGAATTTCAAGCCCTCGAAGGGGCGTTTGGGCGCCGTGCTCAGATCGAACGTGCGAAGGGCATTCTCATGGAACGCCACTCCGTCGACGAGGCCAGCGCGTTTGAGATGCTGCGCAGCCAGTCGCGGGTTGGCAACCGTAAGCTGATCGACCTCGCGGTGGCCGTCGTTGACGGCCACCTCCTCCTTCCGAAGGAGCCGTCGTCCTCGCCTTCTGGGGACGGAGTTTAGGACTCAAACCACGGCAGTCCTTGCGTCCGCGCGACTCGCAGCTGCGAGCGGGACGCCGCGTATGGCGCGACATCGCTGGTGGGTGGGCCGGCGCGACCGTCAGGACGATGACGGTGACAACTCGACGGTCGCACGGCTCCCGCGGCCGCTCGATTCCAAAGAGTCCTTCCGTTCGGTACAGAGGTCTCCAGGGTGGACGATTCCGACCGCCGACGGCACCGGTGAGGATCGCCTGGGGACGCTCACGATCATCGCAGCGCTCGCGATCGGCCACTACCGTGGCCCTCGGCTCACGCTCACGATCCTCATCGTCGTCGCTGCTGTGACCGCCGTAGTCGCCTAGCCCGTTCCGTTACGACAAGGAGATGCCGTGGCATCCGTCTCGCCTCACCGCTCGGTTCATCACGGTGCCTTCGGCAACGATCGCTTCGGTGTGCTGGCCGAGCGCTTTGCCCGCTTCTTCGGCACGCCGACCTTCATCCTCGGACAGACCGTCATCGTCGTGCTGTGGATCGCGGCCAATGGCGCCGCGTTCAGCTTCCGCTGGGATCCCTACCCGTTCATCCTGCTCAACCTCGTCTTCTCGACGCAGGCGGCCTACGCCGCTCCTCTCATCCTCCTCGCCCAGACCCGTCAAGCCGAGCGCGACAAACTCCGCGACGAAGCCGTGCAGGCCCACCGCAACACCGAGAACCAACGCCAGGAAGCCTTCGAGGCTCGGCAAACCGAAGTGCTGGCGCGTGAACGCGGACTGGCCGAACAACACCTGACCCTGCTCGCGCAGAACACAGAGCTCACGCAGGAGATCGCCCGGCTAACCGCCGACCTGCACGCCACCATCTGCAGCAACGACCCCGATGGTTGACATGGCAGAGAGCACCCCTTGCTGCTGAGTTAGGGAATTTGTTTCCCTCAGCCCTGAGCGGCGCCCCCACCAAGTGACTCGGAGCGCGGGCCGAGAAAGCTCTGAACGAAGTGCACCTCTGCGACCGACCCGAGAGTCTCCGATCAGGTGCCTACTCTTGAGGGATCTCGGCAACCGCTCATGCCGAAGGCCCGCTCCCGCTTAGCTCAGACCCGGGGTACCTCGCGCCGTTGGCGCCTTCCCCCGAATTGCGCGGATAGCGAGCACGCCCCATGTCTGCGGTTGGCAGGATTCCAGCTAGCGGTTCAGCTTGAAGCGCGATCCCGGCGGTCGCGCTCGACGTGACTCCTACGGGGCGGAACTCGCCATCCGGGGCAAGCGGGCTCCGGTGCCCGCAACGCGGCGTGGACCACGCGGACTAGCGGATCGTCCTGGCGGAGCAACACGCCGCTGCAACGGCTGCAGCCTGCTCGTTGGCTCCCGGTTTGGTCGCGCGGATGATTGCCGAGGCCGCGGAGGTGTGGACGCGATGGGTCTCGGTGATGGAGATGTCGCTCAGCCCCGCTGTGTGGAGTGCTTCGGTGAACTCGTCACGGGTCAGCGCGCCGGCGATGCAGCCGGTGTAGGCCTGCATGTCTGAGCGGGTGGCGTCGTCCATGTCAGGGTCGGCCACGACATCAGAGACCGCGAAGCGGCCGCCCGGCTTGAGGACGCGGGCGGCTTCGCGCAGGACCTGGGCCTTGTCGCCGGAGAGGTTGATGACGCAATTGGAGATGATCACGTCAACGCTCTCGCGCGGGAGGGGAATCTCCTCGATGTTCCCGCGCAGCCATTGCACGTTCGTGACGCCGGCCTCGGCTTGGTTTTGGCGCGCGAGGTCGAGCATCTCGTCAGTCATGTCCAGCCCGTATGCCAGGCCGGTCGGGCCGACTCGCTTGGCGGACAGGAGCACGTCGATCCCGCCACCGGAGCCGAGATCAAGGACGGTCTCGCCCTCGTGGAGCTCGGCGATCGCGATCGGGTTGCCGCACCCCAGCGAAGCGAGCACCGCCGCGTCGGGCAGTTGGTCGCGGTCTGCGGCGTCATAGAGCGGGGAGCCGAACTGCTCGCGCTGGTCCTCGGTGATGATCGCTCCCTGGGCGCTGCAGCAGCTGGCGTTGCGCTCGGTGGTGGCCGTGGCGGCGGCGGCGTACTTGGCGCGGACGACGTCGCGCAGCTCGGTCTGGTCGGTCGGGATGGTGCTCACGGTGAGGTCTCCTTGCCTGGGAAGGTTCGTTCGGTGGCGACTTGGCTCAGGTCAGCCATCCGGCGAGCTCGGCGAGCGCGTCGGGGATCACGTAGTAGTAGGCCCACAGCCCCTGGCGTTCTGAGCCAACCAGGCCGGCGTTGCGCAGCACCTTGAGGTGATGCGACACGGTGGGCTGGGAGAGATCGAACAGCGGGACGAGCTCGCAGACGCAGACCTTGCCGGCGTGCTTCTTGAGTACGTCGATGAGCTGGAGGCGGACGGGGTCGCCGAGGGCTTTGGCGACCTCGGCCATCCGCAACGCCTGCTCACGGTCGACGTCGGGATAGACGACAGGCTGACAGCACGGCTCGCCGGCGGCGCGTTTGATCTTGGGGGCCAGTTCCAGATCGATGCTCATCGATATACAAATATCGATTCAAGTGACGGTTGTCAATGCAATACTTCTGCCATGACTGGCGCGGGTGCGCTACGAGGAGCTCGGCCGGCTCCGGACCGAGAAGGGATTGTTCGTGTCCGACCGACCATCGCCGACCTCGCGACTGAGAGGCCCTGAAGCGATGGCAACCGTCCTGTTTGTCTGTCTGCGGAACGCCGGACGCTCGCAGATGAGCCAAGCCCTGTTCACCCCCGCCGCCGGCGGTGCCCACCGGGCGCTCTCGGCCGGCACCACCCCCGCCGCCCACGTCCACCCCGAGGTCATCGAGGTCATGCGCGAGCTCGGCGTCGACCTCAGCGACCGCACCCCGCAGCTCCTGACCCGCGAGCTCGCTGAACAGGCCGACATTGTCATCACCATGGGCTGCGGCGACCAATGCCCCTACATCCCCGGCAAGCGCTACATCGACTGGGAACTACCCGACCCCGCCGCCCAACCCGTCGGCTCCGTCCGTCAGATTCGAGATGAGATCGCGAGACGGACAGCAGCGCTCGCGAGCGAGCTCGACGAGCAACTCACCTGATTGTGCTCGCCCGTTGGCTATGCCGCGGCCAGGAGCCTGCTCGCGGCCGTCCATATTGGAGATCGACGGTGGCGCGAGCCCGGCGGGCGAGCGCACGCGTACCCAACGCTTCCAGCCCTCGGAGGTCAGCAGCTGCTCCGCGCCGGTCCCGGAGACGCTCCCGGTCCTGGCGGCGGCGCTCCGAGCGCTCCTGCTCGGTCAGCCGGCGCGATGACTTTCTGGGCGTGATGGCTCCTTCTCCAGCAGGTCCGCGGCGGAGGTCACGCCTGACCGCTTCCAAGAGCACCGCCGCGAGAGCGTCAACTCCTGACGCCATCTCGGACCGGCTCCGGATCGCGTGACGCCTCGGCCTGCGGACCGGGTATTGCTCCGCTGTCCGGCGCGACGATCGGGGGAAGTCGAGACGGGGTTGTGTCGCGGTTTATGATTGGAGTGCGCGCAGGACGCCGCCGGTCCGCGGAAAGGGCGAAGCCCACCTGCAGAAGTTGGTTGTACTTGTGGTCGGTTCTCCTTTCCGGCCCGAGATTGCGGACTCCGGGCTCTGGTGAAAGGAGGCCTTTGTGCCACCCCGCGGTCTTCCCGGCAACGCCAACCTCGAGCAGCTCAAGAACGGCGCCAAGTCGTTTCAGCGCGCGGTCCGCGCCGGCGACGCCGGCGCGGCCCGGTTCGTCAATGAGTTTCATCCGCGCCTGCCTGACGCGCCGCCAGGCTCACCGGAGCTGAACGGCTTCACGCGCACCGACGCCCAGCTCGTCATCGCCCGCCAGTTCGGGTTCTCGAGCTGGCCCAGACTCAAGGCGCATCTGGAGCTCGTCGCGCGTTACGCCCGCTCCCCACACGAGCAGCCGGTCGGGGAGCCGCTGACGGACGACCGGGCGGTCATCGACGAGTTCCTGCGGCTGGCGTGCCTGAACTACGGCGATGATGACCCGGACCGGTTCCGCCGCGCGGAGTCACTGCTGCAGGAGCACGATTGGCTTGAGCGCGCGAGCATCCACACGATCGCCGCGAGCGGCGAGGTTGACGCCGCGCGCGAGCTGCTGGACCGCGACCCGTCCCAGGCGTCGCTGCTCGGCGGCCCGCACGGGTGGGAGCCGCTGCTCTATCTGACCTACTCGCGTGTTCCGCTCGGGCCGGGCCGCTCGGCGGTCGCGGTCGCGCGACTGCTGGTGGAGCACGGAGCGGATCCGAACGCCGGCTATCTGTGGGAGGGGCTGATCCCGCCGTTCACCGCGCTGACCGGCGCGCTGGGCGGCGGCGGCGATCTCCCGAAGCACGAGGAGGAATTGCCGCTGGCGCGGCTGCTGTTGCAGGCGGGTGCTGACGCGAACGATGGGCAGGCGCTCTACAACCAGGGCTGGGGCCCACACCCGGGCGAGGACTGGCTTGAGCTGCTGTTCGAGTTCGGGCTGGGCGCCGGGGACGGCGGCCCGTGGCGCCGGCGGCTCGGCGAGCGCCAAGACTCACCCCGGAAGATGCTCGAGGACCTGCTGATTGCCGCCGCCAGGCACGGGCTCACCAACCGCGTCCGCGGGCTGCTCGCCCGCGGGGTGGATCCTGAGGGCCGCGAGATAGAGCACCCGATCTATCGGGGCCGCTCACCGGTCCAGGAGGCGGCACTCAACGGCCACATGGACATCGTCGCCCTGCTGGTCGACGCGGGCGCGTCCTGGGAACACGACGCCGTCGATGAGCTGGTCGCGATCGCGATGTCCGGGGACCGCGCGGCTGTGGAGCGGCTGTTGGCGGCCGATCCCGGCCTGCGCGGGCGCGCGATCGAGCGGTATCCCGACCAGCTGGTCCGCGCGGCCGAGCAGAACAGCTACGAGGGGGTCGCGGTGCTGATCGAGCTGGGGTTCGACGTCAACGCACGGTCGCGGACCGCGCCGCTGCACGAAGCCGCGATGCGCGGCAACCTGCCCGTGATCAGGCTGCTGCTCGATCACGGCGCCGACCCGAACATCCACGACACCGGCTATGACGCCACCCCGGCCGGCTGGGCAGAGCACCACGGCCAACGCGACGCGCAACTGCTGCTCGAAGCACTCGAGCAACCCGCCCTGGCCACCCCGCCCAACGCCGAAGCGGACCGCGCAGTCCCGGCCTCGCAGCCGGGATTTGCGATGCGAACCGTGACGGCCGCGTTCACGGCCGTGTCGGCGGGGCGGTTCGACGATCTCGGCTCGCTGCTCGCCGACGATATCGACTGGCAGGGTCTCCCCGATGAGGACGGCCAGCTCCCCCGCTGCGCTGGACGGGCGCAGGCGCTTGCACGGATGCGGATCGGTCTGCTGGCCAACAACGAGGTGTCGGTCAGCGCGTTCGTGGAGGAGGGCGACCGCGTCCTCGCGCACGTGCACCGTGTCGGCGACGACGAGCTGATGCCGCCCGAGCGGTTTCTTGTCGCCGAGGTCCACGACGGGCAGATCACCAACCTGCGCGGCTACACGACCGAACCCGAGGCACATGACGCGCTCCACGCCGGCGCGCCCCAGGCCGCCCCACCGGACTCCGGTCAACAGCCGGCCGCCGGAGAACCCCACACGACGAGCGAGCCGTCATGACCCAGCCAATCATCACCCTACGCCCGCTGACACGCGCCGACCTTGCGGCGATCACGCCCTGGTTTGAAGACCCCGACACCCGCGGGTTGCTCGGCGGGCCGGACTGGCCCGCGGTGATGCTCGATCACGGCGAGCGGGCGGTCGGCGAGATGTTCCGCGGCGCCGTCCAGATCGCCACTCACCACTATCTCGCGCAGACCAACGGTCGCGCGGTCGGCTACATCGACTGCGGCACGTTTGACCGCTGCACGGTCTACGGCGGCGAGGGACCAGACGGGCCGATCATCCTCGAGACGATCGAGGCGGTGACGGGGTCGATCGCGTTTGTGATCGACCCCGCCCGCCGCCGGGAAGGGCTTGCGACCAGCATGATCCGAGCTCTCATCCGCCACCCCGACCTTGCGGCGGTGGAGTTGTTCGAGGCCGGGGTCGATCCGGACAATCACGCCTCCCGCGGGGCGCTCGAAGCGGCCGGGTTCCGCCTGCAGTCGGCGGTTCCGGACTGTGAAGCGATGCTCTACTACCGCGCCTGGACGAGCCACGCAGCCACGGTGGCACCGATCACGATCGAGGTCCTCTACTTCGATGGATGCCCCAATCACGAGAAGCTCGTTACTCACCTCCCGCAGCTGCTCGAGCGCGAAGGCCTCACCGCGGAAATCGTCCTGCGCAACATCCCCGACACCGACAGCGCGAGCCAGGAGCGCTTCCTCGGCTCACCAACAGTGCGCCTCAACGGCCACGACATCGATCCCGGCGCCAGCCAACGAGATGACTACGGACTGAAATGCCGCCTCTACCGCACCCCCTCCGGCCTCAGCGGATTACCGCCCGACCAGTGGATCATCGACGCGATCGCAGCCCATCGAGCGGTCCGCACCCGCACCCTCGAGTGAATGCGGCCCCGTTGCTGACGGCTATCCGTCCTGCCCTCGCAGCAGGTGATCCCCGGGCCGCTCGCCGAGACCTTCGAGCTGGAGCGGCGCGAGCAGGCCACCGACGCCGGCGAACCGTTCTGGATCTACTCCGCCGAGCGCTGCGTCGTCGACGCGATGCACCTGCAAGATGTCGTGGGGCGCGACGTCGCCCTGTCGGCCCTGGCCCGGTACGCGCGCCGCCGCAGCGCTGATCCGCTTCGCGTCACCAGCCTGGCCCGACATCTCGGCGGCGAGTGCCGGGTCAGCCCTGAGGCGTCTCGGCTCAAGATTTGAGCGCGGTGCGGCCGGGGCGTGCCGTGAGTTGAACGAGGACGATCGGCGGTAGGGTTGGTGTGGCGCTGCCGCGGGGCGGTTCGGCGGTGACGATCACTTCGGTGACGTCATGAAGCGCCGGCAGGATGATGCGCGTGTCGCCTGAGCGCGGCACAGAGAACAACGCTCCGGTCGGGGAGGGTGGTGAGTCATGCCGGAGCACCCATGCTTGGTAGACGTGCCCGGGAGGCGGGGCGGCGAGATGGGTGACATTGAGCGTCGCCGTATGCGCTGTGATCTGCACCACGGCCTGGGCTCTCGCTCCTCCCCCCTGGGCCGTTACCTTTCCGATCACCGTCCGCGCTGCGACTGGATGTGGAGCGCGATTCGTGGTGAGGAGGATGATTGCCGCGATCACGATCGCCAGGGTCGCCAAGCCGGCCAGCAGCCCGCTGGCACGTCGTCGGGTTCGACTGCGGCGATGTGCCTGTTCGGGAGAGTGCGGGTCGTCGCGGGCGGCATCGAACAGGCTTGTCTCGGCGTGCACAGAGGCCATCAGTCGTTCGCGCAGCTCGGGCGGTGGGGTGAGCGTCGGCGCAGCGTCGGCGAGCCGCTCGGCGGCTTCGGTGAATCTCGCCACTTCCGCGCGACAGGCCGCGCAGGTCTGCAGGTGGGCAGCAAAGCGCTCGGCCTCCTCGGGCGACAGCATTCCGAGCACCCAGCCAACAGCATTGACGCTCTGCTCGCACGGAATGTCGCTCATGGAGGTGCCTCGAGCTGGCTGAGCAGCGTCTCTCGGAGCCGTAGCAAGCCAGCGCGAGCGCTCCTTCTGATCGTGTCGAGCGGCAGCTTGAGCATGTCCGCGATCTCGCTTTGTGTCCAGCCGTCGTAGTAGGCAAGCTCGATGATCCGCCGCTCCTGCTCGGGCAGCGCCTGCAGGGCGGCGCGCATCGCCGGCGTCTCGCGGGCATCCGGTGTCGCGCTGGTGAGATCGCTTTCAGTCGGCGCGATCGCTCGCACCGCCGCGTCTGGGTGTAGCCGCTCCCGGATTGACAGCCGACGGAGCGTGTCGAGGCCGCGGTCGTGGACGATGCTCATCAACCAGGTACGAACCGGACCTCGTGTCGGGTCATATCGCCCAGCGTCATGCCACAGGGTCAAGAACGCTTCATGCACGACGTCCTGAGCCTGATCCCGTGACCCGACGATACGGCCAGCAAGCGAGAACGCCACCACGTGATGGCGCTCATAGAGCACCTCAAGGGCTCTCGGGTCAAGCTCGGCATCTAGCCGAATGAGCTGCTCGTCGTCCAAGCGGCGAAACCGCTCCAGGTCCTCGGCATCGCTCATTGCTCGAAACGCTACACGTGCACGGCAGGCAGGTCAGCACCAAACCAACGAGGTTGCCCCGGTCGCCGTGGAACTTCGGTGACGGCGGTCCGGTTGTGATCGTTACACAGTGACTGTGATCGCGGCCTCCTGGGCCGGGGTGCGGACGGTGTCGATCATCGACTCGCACGCGTTGGTGGACGCCAGCGTCCGGCGGAGCTTGCCGCGGATCCCGAGCCGGATCACCGTGAGCGTCTCCTCCATCCCTCGCGCAGCGAGCCGGCGGCACCGGGGTGCGTGTGCTCGAGCTCGTCGGCGCGCCGGGTGAGCTGCTCAAGCGCACGGAGTGCCTTGTGGGGGCCAGCGAACAGGGCGATCGGTCAAGACGATCACCGGTATCAAGCCGAGGAACACGACGTGGGTGGTGGCTTCGGCTGTTTTGTCTACCCGGGGTCGGGTAATCTGGGCTTGAGGGCATCAGCTGAGATCAGCCCCGAACGGGCGGGTAGCACGCCGTTGACTTCGGAGGCTTCACTCGAACTCAGGAGATTCCGATGCCCAAACCGAAGCCGGTCGCAGACGAAGGGTGGCCGGACCGGCCGAAGCTGACCGAAGCGATCTCCGCCGCGATGGTCGAACTCTACGCCGAGTCCTACGCCCACGATCGCACGACGGCGACCACGTACATCAACGACAAAATCGTCGTCTGCGTGCTCGAGAACATCCTCACCAAAGGCGAGGACGTCCTCGTCGCTGACGGCGCCCGGGGTGAGGTGATCGACGGTCGCGTCGCCTTCCAAACCGACACCGAGGACGAGTTCACCGCCGCGATCCAGCGGTTGACCCATCGTCGCGTGGTCGCGTTCATGAGCGCAAACCAGACCACGCCCGGGGTCGCGTGTGAGCTGTTCTTCCTCGACGCCGCCCCGCTCGCGGCACAGACTCCGATCGGCGCCCGATAAGACCATGACGCCGAGCGACTCTGACGACCGGAAGCTGATGGCCCGGGTGAGCGCCGGAAGCGCCGAGGCGTTCGGGCAGCTCTATGACCGCTTCTGCAATCGTGCCTACGGCGTGGCCTACTCGGTTTGTCGGGATGATGGTCGCGCTCAAGACGCCGTACAAGACGCGTTCCTGTCGCTCTGGACGAGCCGAACGAGCTACCGCCCCCAGCGAGGCACTGTCGCGGGATGGCTGCTCACGGTGGTTCGCTACCGCGCGATCGACCTCGCCCGCCGCAACGGAACCCACGCCGCCCACTGGGCAAACGACGATCGCCTCGACGAACGTCCCGCGCCCGACGACGTCAGCGCCACAGTCCTCGAGCGAGACACCGCCGATCGCCTGCGAGCCTCATTGACCGAGCTCCCCGACGAGCAACAAGAAGTGATCGCGTTGGCCTACTACGGCCAACTCTCGCACACCGAGATCGCCACCCAACTGCGCCTGCCATCCGGGACCGTCAAAGGGCGGATGAGACTCGGCCTACAAAAGCTCCGGGCGAGCGTGGATCAGGCCGCCGCCTAGTACGTCGCTCCGCGTGCCGGTCAACCTCGCTCGGTCTCCGGCGACCGATGTGGATGACGCTGCGGCCGGGCGGCGCTGACGCTGACGATATGGTCGGTTCGCCAGAAGGAAGGCTCGTGTTCGTTCAGCGTCTGGGCTCAGCTCGGGCGGCCGTGTCAATCCAGCGGTCGCGTGCGCTGCTGGCGGCGAGGCCGTAGACCGTGCCCCAGCTGGTGCCGTGGCCCCAGTGCATGACGTTGGTCAGCAGCGGGATGCGCTCGGGCGAAACGGGCTTGTGAAGCACGCCCTCGCCGATCCGCTTGGCTACCTTCGCCGGGGCCGAAGCGTTTTCCCAGGGATCCTGCGGCGGCTCGTTCGACTCCGGCGCATCGTCGGACGCAGCAGACCTCAGCCGAGCCACGAGCTCCTGCCCGGCGGTCATGAAACTGGTCCCGACGACGCCGGCCGCCAAGCCGGTCGCGACGGCGTTCAGAGGGGTGAGCCTTTTCACACGAGCCTGCCTTTCATGTTTGCTGGTGCCGGACCCCCGGCTTTTCCTTGCGTTGGACCCAGCTTCCCCTGCAGGCAGATCATCCCGGGCCGGCCGAGCGCCGCCGATGTGACGAGCGCCCTGGGTCTCGGGTCAGGCGGCAGCGCCGACGGCGATGCCCTGGTTGGCGATCGACATCAGACGCCCCGCGCGCCTCGGCGTTGGTGACGAGCGTCTCATAGACCGCGATCCGTAGTGCTCTGATTCGGTAGCCGCCACCAACACGATGGCATCCACGGGTGAGTCGTCGGTCTTCTTGATCGCCGCCGTGCCGTCCTTCGCCATCGCCTCGACCAGCTTCTGCTCCATCGTGAGAGCCGATCCCAGCCTGAAGCTGAAGATCTCCTCCGGAGAGTTCAAGTGCTCAAACATGCCGTTTCCCTTCATCGGGGTTCTCGGCTCGAGTTAGCCGTCGCCCCCGGTCCGTAGACACGCTCAGGCAGCAGTCAGGGCCCCACGGGCCCTCCTGTGACTGCGGGTCGGGGGCCACGATTGGAATCACCAAATCGACATCGGTGTCTTGATGTGGCCGGCGATCACCGCTGATCGTGCTTCCCCGCCTAATCGCTGGATTCTCGCTGCCAGGCGCCGTGGCGCGCGCGAGCCGTGTGGGGCGACGCGTTGCGCCCGCGTGACACCGGGAGTAGTCTCGGTCGGGAAGGGCATCGTGTGACGTCGGCCGAGACCGGGCGGCAGCACTACCTGACTTTCGAGGGTCCTACTCACCCACGGAGGTCGCCGTGTCCCAATCGCTGGTTCATCCCGATAGGACTGCCCCGCACGCTGCCGCGCTGGCTCCGGAGTTTCGCTGCACCCTGAGAGACGGTGGCCTAGACGTGGCGTGGGTCCGGGTGACCGGCGAGTTGGACCTCGTCACCGCCCCGGAGTTGAGTCAGACCCTCGGCCACGCCGAAGCCCGCGCGCGGCGGGTGGTGCTCGACCTCAGAGAGCTCACATTCATGGACATATCCGGTGTGCACGCAATCGTCGACGCTGGCGCCCGCGCCACGGCGGCGGGACGCCAACTGGTGCTTGTGCGCGGCCCTGCGCGAGTGGATCGCGTGCTCGCACTGACCGGTGCTCGCGATCGCTTGGACATCGTCGATCTGGACCCTGCGGCACCTCCCGTCCAGGCGCTCGTCCAACTCGCGCGACGACAGCACGCGGCATGAGCGCCGCCGCTGCATTGGATGACGGCACCGTCTGCACCACTCCTTCGGTGTCGCACCCTCAGCGACGTGAGCTGCCGGCCGGGCGCCGACTTCCCTCACGGATCTGGTGACGGACGAGTTAGCTTCGGCGGGTGGATGACAGCGCAAGGCCGTAAAGCAGGTGATCGGCACGCGAGCAGGTCATCGTCGAGCAGCACCGTTTTGGCGGTGACCGGCTTGCGGTGGTAATAGCGCTGGTGAAGCGCGACCATCGATTCGGTCACGGCGGCGAGCAGCTCATGACCGGTGAGCGGGACCTCGGCGGCCCGGCATGCGGCCTTCTCTCTCGTCCTCCGGATAGGTTCGCGCGCGAGGCAGAAGGGCGAGAACCAAACGAGCTTCGTGACACCGTAGCGCCAGCCCGAGACCACGACCGGGCGCGGTCGCTGCGGTACCATCGTGTCGACGGCGTGAGCCCCTCAAACCCCGCAACCAAGCCTCAGAACCACGGCGATGTGCTGACCGCGATCTCAGACGGCCTGGTCGCGCTGCTGAAGGAGTTCTACGGTCGTGGACCCACGCGCGCGAAGTCCTATTTCGAGGACGATCTGGTGGTCTGCGTGCTGCGAGGCGGGTTCTCCCGCGTGGAGGAGACGCTGCTTGACGGTGGCCGTGGCGCGGCCGTCATCAGTCAGCGGATGGAGTTCCAGGAAGTCATGCGCCAGCGCTTTGAGGCCGTGATCGAAGACGCGACCGGGCAGCGGGTGATCGGGTTCATGAGCGGCAACCAACAGCAGCCCGACATGATGTGCGAAGTGTTCATCCTCGCGCCGACCGACCTCGTCGACGAACACGAAATGCCCGCAGACGCTCCGCCGCGGCTCCCTGACTAACGCGCCGAACTGGGGGAAGCGGTTCCGTCTGGGGTCAGCGGCGGCCTCGAGCACCGACCTGAGACGAAACCAGGAAACGCCGTGCCAACGGCCGCGCATCGGCAACTCCTCGCCGCCATCAACGGCGCGCCGCGACAACGCTCGACCCCGGAGGCGTCCGCGGCCGTCGCCGCCGACCTCGGAATCTTCGCCTTCAAGGATCGACTTGGGCTCTCGCTGCATCCAGCACCCCTACCGGGTTCACGAAACACGGATTGGCCCGCCATGGGCGGAACGAGAGGGGTACTCGATCAAGCCGTCGAAGGCGGGACCAAGGAGGAGCACGTCGACCTCCTGATGAAACCGCCACAAGCCCCCATCCTCGTCCCGACAATCGCGCAGGTACGGACCCAGGTGCGGAGCCGTCATCATCTCCTGCAGCGAGACGGACTCGTCGAAGGCGCATCGCTGAAGGTAGCCCTCGACGGTGGCGGCGTTCTCTAGTGCGATGGTGTGGTCGTAGGACAGGCGGACCGTGGGCGGGTCGGCGCCGCAGACGCGCAGCGCCTCGGCAAGGTCCTCTGACGCGGCGTACAACGTGCCTTGGCCGTCGCGGAGGTCGTCGAGGAAGTGGCGATGGAAGCGCAGGTAGTGGCTCTCGCGGCTGCCCTGCGCGATGAGCAGCGCGCCACCGGGCGCGAGTGCGGCGAGCATGCGTGCGGCCGCTGCGCGAACCGCGCCAGGTTTGAGGGCGTACAGCGCGTGGGTGGCCCAGACGACGTCGAACGGTCCGACGGCGTTGTCGAGCTCCTCCACAAAGGTTTCATGGCGAGCGGCCTCGACGAACGGCGGGCGAAGCGCCTGCGCGGCCTCTAACAGCGAGAAGGGAGACGGGTCGAGCAGGTCGTAGTCGATCTGCAGCTCACCGGACAAGGCGCCGATACCGCCGAAGTCTTGCAGCGCCTCCGGGAACTTTCCTGAGCCGCAGGCGACATCGAGCAACGTGATACGTCGGCGCCCGTCAGCAACGCGCCGTAGCCATGCCGGATGGTTGACGAAGCCTCGAGCTAGACGCTCATAGTCCCGCCGCGCGAGCGCGTAGAAAGCGTCCATTTCGGCTCGACTCTCCTCGCTCCAG
>DATCFW010000065.1:0-5183 GCA_036509295.1 Solirubrobacteraceae bacterium
GCGGGACGTTGACCTGCCTCAGGAAGGTCAACGTCCCAGCCATCCTCGGCCCCGAGCGGCGCGGGATGTTTGCCTTCGTCACGAAGGCGAACGTCCCACCGGACCCGATTGGGGCGCGCAGCGGGACGTTTGCGGGCCCTCGACGCGCGCAGCCACCGCCCACTATGACCAACAGGTACGTCGCCCGCGACCACTAACTGACACTAACGCTGCGCGGCGACCGCCTTGGCCAGCTCGTCGGCGCGCCCCCCGACGACGAGCGGGCGCAGCGCGCGCTCGAGCGGCCGAGCCATGAATCCGACATGCCCGGGGTCCACCGCCAGCCGATAGGTGGCACGCGTGGCCCCGCCGTCCCGGATCTCCTCGAGCTCCCAGGAGCCCTCCATCTCGTCGACGTCGTCGGACTCGATCCGGCGAAACGCCATGCGATGCGGCGGCGAGTATTCGATGCGGATCCGGCACCTAACCTTGGTGATCTTGCCGTCGGTGACGGTGTCGCAGACGACCGCGCGTCCCTGAGGGTCTGACTCCACGACGTCGACGCGCTCGAGCCCGCGCTGCCAGCCGGGCGCCGCGGCGATGTCCGCCACGATCGCCCAGCACTCGCCGATCGGGGCGTCGATCTCCGCCGTCGAGGATCCCGACAGCAGCGTCACGAGGCCACCGTCACCTTGCGCGTCAGCCGGCTCTGGCCGGAGCTCGCGTCGGTCACGCTCAGCAAGAGCGGCACGCGGCTGCCGGTCGCCAGCGCCGCTGAGCCGGCTCCGACGGTGCGCAGACTGGGGGGCGCGAGTCGGACTCGCAGCCTGGTGGCGGCCCGCCGCAGCGTGATCGTCAAGCTGGCGCCGCCCGTCGCGTGATCGGCGAACCTCAGTCGCGTGGGCCGGGCCGCCGCCGTGCTGACACTCACGCCATGGCGCGAGGCGACCCGGAGCGACCGCGGGACGGTGATGGTCAGCGTCTGCAGGGCCGGAGCGTCGCGCCCGGCGGACACGGTGAACACCAGCTCGGGGCCGGAGGCGGTCCGCGTCAGCGACAGGTGCGACACCTGTGGCGCGGCGCCGACGGTCCACATGAACGAGACCGTCGCCGTGGCCGCCTCGCTGTCGCGAGCGGCGAGCCGCACCGTGTAGCGACCCGTCCGGGACGGCCGACCGGTCACCGTCCCCGTCCTGGCGTTGAGCTTGAGTCCCGGCGGAAGGCCGGTGGCGCCATCCCGTCCGGCGCCGACGTACGACAGCCCGGTGCCCGCGGTGTCACTGGCCCGGAGCCGCACGGACGCGGCGGCGTGGACGGTCGATCGCTGGGCGCTGGGGGTGGCCAGGCGGACCGTGTCGGCACACAGGGCGCCGGCGAGCGCCGCGGCGTTGGGCGTGCCCAAGCCGGTGGCGGGGTCATAGCCCGGACCCGCGGCGTAGCGTCCACCGTTGGTGCCGGTGAAGTCGTTGTTGCCGACGGTGACGTCGTTGAAGTCGGCGGCGTACGCGGTGCCGGCGGCCCGGTACAGGGCCGGATCGGCATAGCCCACCGGCGATGCCGAGCAGCCCGGCGACGCGTCGGCGAGGGTGAGTAGCGCCGCCCACAGCGGCGCCGCCCCGCTCGTCCCGCCGATCGCCTGCCAACCCGTCGGCTGCCCGCTCACCGACCCGCTGCCGTTCCAGTAGATGAGATATCCGGTGCCCGGGTCGGCATCGGCCGAGACGTCGGGGACCGCGCGACAGTACCCGCCGGCGTTCCCGCAGGCCGAGCCGGCGGCCAGCGCGGACTGCACGCCGAGGCTCGCCGCCGCGTTGCGCTGGGCGGCGGGCATCGGCCACAGGCTGGAGATGCCGCCGCCGCCGGCGCCGGGCTGGATCATGTCGCCGATGACGTTGCCGCCGCTGTTCCAGACGTTCTCGGTCGGCCGCGGCCCGAGCGCGGTGAGCGAGGTGCCCCCAACGCCGGTCACGTAGGGCTGGCTGGAGGGATCGTCCACGGCGGCCTGGGTCTGCGGGAGCGCGCCGCCGGTGTCGCAGTCCTCGGCGCCGCTGTCACCCGACGCGGCGACGATCGACTGGCCCTGCACCGTCGCCTGTTGAAACAGGGTGTTCTCGGCGAGCGCGTCGGGCTGGCCGAGCATAGATTCGCACTGGCCCCACGAGACGGTCACCACCCGCGCGCGATCCTGGTTGACGATTGCGCTGAACGTGTCGTACGGCCCCGCGCCCGGATCGCCCGAGTTGGAGTTCGGCCCCTGGTAGACGAGCACGTGGGCGTCGGGCGCCAGGCCGATCAGGTTCTCGATGTCCAGCGCGGCCTCCCCCAAGCCCGGGCCGCTGCCGGTCCCTCCGTCCACCGGCACATCGGTGATGGTGGCGTGGGTTCCGTAGCACGACTGGTAGTGGGCGATGTCGGAGGGGTCGTCGGGCTCGAGCTCGTAGACGGCGACGGTGACGCCCGCTCCCTTGTCGCCAGCCTCGTACAGGCCGCTGAAGCCGTAGGTCGACGCGATCTGATCGGCGGTGAACCCGCCGGCTCCCTGCGGGCTCGACTGGGTCGCCTTGACGTCAGCGCAGGGTTGCGGGCCGCCGGTGGACACGCGGGCCTGTGCCCGCGGGCGTGCCGCGGCCGTCCGCGGGGCACGGATGAGCAGCGGGCGCGGGGTGACGGACGTGTCGAGGCCGAGCACCGACTGGACCCCGGCGGCGGCGCCGGCCGCAAACGCGGGCTGGGCGCTGGGGGCGATCGTGCTCGCCCGCCCGCGCAGCGCCACCCGCTCCAGGCCGACCGCGAACGCCCGCTCGAGCTGCCCGGCGCTCGCCGCCACCGAGATCGACAGCCCGCCCTGGCTCACCGCGCCCGGCGCCAGCCCCCGGGCGCGTAGCGCCTCACGCACCGTGTCGACCTGCGCAGCGGTGGCGCCGAAGCGGCGGCCGAACGCCCCCGGCGTCAGGTACCGGTGGTAGTCGGGGGACCCGAGCGTCGACACCGCCCGCGCGTACGCCGCCAGTGCCGCCGGATCACGCGGCCTGAGCGTGACCGTCACCCGCATCCGGGTGCTCGGAGCGACTGGCCGCTGGGCCCGGACCCCGGCCGGCGGCGTGGTCCGCGGTCCGATCCGGGTGAGGGCTGCCCTGGCCGGGGACGCCGGCAGCGCGGCCACCAGCAGCAGCGCGGCCAGCAGCAGTGGCGCGGCCATCAGCGACGAGGCCGCCACCAGCCGCGCATTCATGACCCGCACCACGCTTCGCGATCCGCCTGCCATCCGGCCTGCCAGCGTACCGACGAGCGATGCCGGCGGGCGCCGCGCCGGATGCTTGACTGACCGGACATGGCCACCCCGCGCAGACTCGTCTTCGGCGACGTGGCCGAGCTGTATGACCGCCATCGCCCGACGTATCCGCCGGCGCTCGTCGATGACCTGATCGGCGACGCGGGCATCCGGGCCGGTGAGCGGGTCCTCGAGGTCGGCGCGGGGACCGGCAAGGCGACCGAGCTGTTCGCCGCCCGCGGCGTCGCCGTGCTCGCGATCGAGCCGAGCCCCGGCATGGCCGGAATCGCCCGGCGCAAGTTCGCCGGCGATCCGCACGTCGCGATCGTCGAATCGGACTTCGAGCTCTGGGATCCGGCCGGCGAGCGATTCGGGCTGCTGTACTGCGCCCAGGCGTGGCACTGGGTCGACCCCGCGGCGCGGTACGCGCGGGCCCGCGGCGCCCTCACCCCCGGCGGCCTGCTCGCCGCCTTCTGGAACCGGCCCGCCTGGGCGCCATCACCGCTGCGCGACGCGCTGCGGGCGGTGTATGCCGAGATCGCGCCCGAGCTCTCGACCGGCGGTTCGATGCATCCGGCCCACGTCCGGTCCGAGAGCAGCGGCGAGGATTGGGCCGCGGAGCTCGCCGGCGTGAGCGAGTTCGCCGATGCCGACAGCCGCATCTATGCGTGGGATCAGGACTACACGGCGGACGAGTTCATCGGGGTGCTGGGGACGTTGTCGGAGTACCGCCTGCTCGAGCAGGGACCACGCGAACGGATCCTCGGCGCCGTCGCCGAGACGATCCAGGCCCACGGTCAGACGTTTACCATGCCGATGGCGACGCTGCTGTGCACCGCTCGCGCGATGTGAGGACGAGCGATCAGAGCTCGAGCGCTTGGAGCGCCGACAGGTACGCCTCGGAGTAGGACGGGAACTGCGCGACGGTCTGCAGCAGGACGTCGAGCGCGACCTCCGCCTGGACCGCCAGCACCGCCTGATGGATCCACTCGCTGGCCAGCGGCGCGACCGCCCAGGCGCCGAGCAGCACCCGCCGCTTGCGGTCGGCGACGACGCCGAGCTCGCCCCGCGGGTTCTGCTCGTAGGTGTACGGCCGGGCGATCGCGCCCGGCAGGTTGACCTGGGCGGTGACGACGTCGTGACCGGCCTCGCGCGCCTGGGCCTCGGTCAGCCCGACGGCCGCGACCTCGGGATCGGTGAAGATCACGCGCGGAATCGCGCGATAGTCGGCGGCCACCGGGTGTCCCTGCATGTCGGCCATCGCCACCCGCGCCTGGTACTTGGCGACGTGAGTGAACTGGAGCATCCCGGTGCAGTCACCGGCCGCCCACACACCATCGGCGACCCGGCAGTGGTCGTCGATGGGGACCTCGCCGCGCTCGCCGGGAGCGACGGAGATCGCTTCCAGGCCGATGTCCCGGCCGCGCGGACGACGCCCGGTGGCGACGATCAGCCGCTCGCCCCGCAGCTCGGTCCCGTCGTCGAGGGTCACCACGCGCTGATCGCCGTCCAGCGCGACGTGCTGCGCTTGAGCTCCGACGCGGACGTCCACGCCGTCGCCGGCGAGCACATGGCGCAGCATCGCGGCGACGTGCGGGTCCTCGCGGTCCGCGAGCCGATCCGCGCCCTGCACGATGGCCACGTCGGCCCCGAAGCGTCGCAGGAACTGCGCCAGCTCGATGCCGACCGGACCTCCGCCGACGATCACGGCGCTGGTAGGGATCTCGGTGAGCGCGGTCGCCTCGCGGTTGGTCCAGTAGCCCGCCTCGCGCAGGCCCTCGATCGGCGGGACGACCGGCTCGGACCCGGTGCTGATGAGGATGCGCTCGGCCTCGTACTCGACATCGTCCACCACCAGGCGGCCCCGACCGGTCACGCGTCCGGCGCCCTTGACCACAGTGGCGCCCCGTTCCTCATAGGAGGTCACGCGTGC
>DATCFW010000066.1:0-3768 GCA_036509295.1 Solirubrobacteraceae bacterium
ACCGGCGACTTCGGTCATTTCGACGCCGAGGGACGCCTGTTCGTCGACGGCCGTGACGACGACATGATCGTGTCCGGCGGGGAGAACGTCTTCCCGGCGGAGGTGGAGGATCTGTTGGCGGCGTTCCCGGGTGTTCGGGAGGTGGCGGTGATCGGCGTGCCCGACGACGAGTTCGGACAGCGGCTGCGCGCCGTCGTGTGCCCGGACCCCGGCGCCGTCGTCACCGCGGATCAGATCCAGGACCACGTCCGCGGCCATCTGGCGCGGTACAAGGTCCCGCGGGAGATCGTGTTCGCGCAGCAGCTTCCGCGCACCGCCACCGGCAAGGTCCTCAAGCGCCAGTTGCGATAACCCCCCGGGATCGAGCGCCGGCGGCGATAGGCCACCCGGGCCGCTGGGTAATCTCGTCGCATGCCCCTGCACAGCGACACATTCGACCTGGGGGGACTGAGGCTGAGCGCCGGCGCGGGCCGCCGGCTCGAGCTCGACGTGGCCATCGACCGGTTCGAGCTCGGCGGCGAGTCCTACGCCGTGGAGCCCGGCGTCGTGCCGGTCACCGTTGACGTCTCCCGCACCACCGGCACCGGCTACGCGTTGCGTCTCAGGTTCCAGGCGACGTTGACCGGCCCGTGCATGCGGTGTCTGTCGCCGGCGACGCCGACGTTCGACGTGGTGGCCCGCGAGGTGTCCGTGCCGGGGGAGGGCGACGAGCTCGAGTCGCCGTACGTGCAGGCCGGCATGCTCGACCTGCGGGGGTGGGCCCGGGACGCGCTCGCGCTCACGCTGCCGACGCAGGTGCTGTGCCACGCCGACTGCGCCGGCCTGTGCCCGGTGTGCGGGGCCGATCTCAACCACACGGGCGCCGACCACGCGCACCCCCGGGAGCCGGATCCGCGCTGGGCCAAGCTCGCCGAGCTGCAGTTCGAAGAGCCGGACGCGCTGAGCGCTGGCGGCGAATCCGCCGAGCGGCGCGAGTATCGTGGTTGAAATTCCCGCAAATTGCGGACATCGCGTCGATAATTAGTCAAGTTCAAGGTGGTTTCGGTCGAAGACGTATGGGAATGCACCGCGCCGACGAGTCGTCGGAGTCAACGCAGGCGGAGTCAACCCAGGCGGACGGGGCAATCGCGCCGCTGCGCGGGCTCCTGGAGCTGTCGCGCCTCGCGCGGCGCCAACCGACGCTGCTCGAAACCCTCCGCGCGGTCGCCGCGACGGTCTCCGAGGCCCTCGGCTTCGGCGTCGTGGTGATCAACGCGTACCGGCCGGAGGGCAACGAATACGAGGTGGTGGCCGTCCACGGCTCCGAGCGCGCGCGCCAGATCCTGCTCGGCAACGTCACCCAGGCCGCCTCGTGGGGTCCCCTGCTGGACGAGCGCTTCCGCCGCCACGGGGTGTACTTCATCCCCGAGGGCTCGGTGAAGCACGATGACACCGTGAGCTGGTACACGCCCGAGCCCCCCGTCGCGGCGGTCGCGGGCGAGCGCAGCTGGCGCGCCGAGGACGCCCTGTTCGCCACCCTCGAGGCCTCGGGTGGCGGCCGCTACGGGATCATCTCGGTCGATGAGCCGGCCGCCGGGCTGCGTCCCGACGACCAGCTGCTCGAGATGCTCGGTGCGCTCGCCGCGCACGCCTCGCTGGCGATCGAGAGCGCGCGACAGATGGCGGCGCTGCGCTCCGCCGTGGCGCGCAACCGGGCGGTCATCGCATCGACGCTCGACTGCGTGATCGCCGTTGACGAGCACGACCGGCTGATCGAGTTCAACCCCGCGGCCGAGCGGACCTTCGGCTATCGCAGCGCCGACGTGCTCGGCCGCGACGCCGGCGACCTGCTCGTCCCCAGCGCCAGTCGCGAGGCCTACCGCGCCAACTCCCTGGCGGTGCGCCGGGATCCGAACGCTAGCCTGCTCGACCGGCGGATCGAGACGACGGCGGTGCGCAGCGACGGGACCGAGTTTCCGGCCGAGCTCACGGTCACCCGGGTGGAGGGCACCGATGGCGACGGCCTGCTGTTCTACGGTTTCCTGCGCGACATCGCCGAGCGCCGCCGCGGGGAGGAGCAGCTCGCCTACCTCGCCTACCACGACGCGCTCACCGGGCTGCCCAACCGCATCCTGGTCGAGCAGGAGCTGGACCTGGCGCTGGCCCGCGCCCGCCGCGCGGACGGGGCCGTCGCGTTGATGTTCGTGGACCTCGACGACTTCAAGGAGGTCAACGACCGGCTCGGCCACGCCGCCGGGGACCGGCTGCTGGCGGCGGTGGCCACCCGGTTGCGCGGGGTCCTGCGCGATACCGACGTGCTTGCTCGCCAGGGCGGCGACGAGTTCCTCGTCCTGCTCGGCGATCTGGCCGACGATCCGGCGGGCGTGGCCGAGAACGTCGCCGGGAAGCTGCTCGATGCCCTGCGCGAGCCGTTCATCGTCTCGGGCACCGAGGTGCGCACCGGCGCGAGCCTCGGCGTCAGCGTGTACCCCGACGACGCCTCCGACACCGAAGCGCTGCTGCGTCATGCCGACGCCGCGATGTACAAGGCCAAGGCAGCGGGCGGCGGGCGGCTCAGCTTCCATCAGCGCTCGGACACGCTCGGCTCGCGTCGGGCGAGCATTGCCAATCAGCTGCGCGGCGCCATCGCCAACGGGGAGATGGAGCTGTACTACCAGCCCGTCTGGTCGCTCGGGGCGACTCGGGACATCGCGGGCCTGGAGGCGCTCCTGCGCTGGCGTCACCCCGAGCGCGGCATGCTCAGACCCGACGCGTTCGTCAATCAGGCCGACCAGAGTGGCGTCGGGGACGAGCTGATGCGGTGGGTGATCGGCGACTGCTGCCGCCAGGCGCGAGCATGGCTTGACGAGGGTCTGGCGCCGACCGTCGGCGTCAACGTCTCGCCTCGTCAGCTGCTCGCGCCCGGCTTCGTCACCCGGTTCGCCCGCCAGGTGCAGGAGCAAGGGCTCCCGGCGGCCACCTTCACCGTCGAGCTGACCGAATCGGCGTGGACCGTCGATTCGGCGGATTCGCTGGAAGTGATCGACGATCTGCGCTCGTTCGGCTTCGCGCTGTGCCTCGACGACTTCGGCGCCGGCTATTCGTCGCTCAGCCGGCTGATCGATCTCGGCTTCGACGTGATCAAGGTCGACGGCCGGATGGTGGCCGACGTCCCCGACGACCCGGTCGCCGTCAAGCTCCTGCTGGCCGTGTTCGAGCTCGCCGGGGCCTGCGGCGCCGCCATCGTCGCCGAGGGGGTGGAGACCGAAGCGCAGGTGGACTTCCTCACCACGCGCGGGGTCGGCTACGCCCAGGGGTTCGCGCTGGCCAGCCCGATGCCCGCCGCGGAGCTCACCCCGTTGCTGCGACGGCGGCTCGTTCCCGGGCCGCCCCTGGACCGATCCCGCCCATCGGTCCGAGGCGACACCGGACGGGTCTGACACCGGACGGGTCTGACACCGGACGGGTCCAATGCCGGTGTCCGCAGGCAGGCGCGGTCCTGCTAGCCTCCTGCCTCGCATGGCGGTCCCCAAGCAGAAGCAATCTCACGCGCGCACGACCCAGCGACGCTCCCAGCACAAGGTCACGGCACCGACGTACAACGCCTGTCCCACGTGCCACAGCCCCCGGATTCCACACCGGGTGTGTCCGGTGTGCGGGAGCTACCGGGGCCGCGAAGTCGTCGCTGAGACCGGCCAGCAGTCGGCCTAGACCGTCACCGCCATGGTGACCGTCGCCGTTGACGCGGGCGGGGCGGATCTGGGCCCCGCGGAGGTGGCCGCCGGAGCT
>DATCFW010000067.1:0-3657 GCA_036509295.1 Solirubrobacteraceae bacterium
AGTCTTCGAACGGGATCGCCGCCCGGGCGTATTCCAGGCCGTCGATGATGCCGAAGCTGAAGACTTTCCGATTGGTGCGAAACGCCTTGGCGACGTCGTCCAGGCGGTCATCGTCGTCGCTGCCCCGAGGCTCGGAGATCAACGGCACGCTGCCGATGCCGTCGGGCGCCGCACCGCCCCTCACGATGACCGTCTGGGTGTCGAGCCGCTTACTGAGGTTGCCGACGGCCTTCTGCAGCCCGTCGCGATCCTGCTTCGAGATCGCCACGTCGGCCAGCTTCAGTCCGGCGAAGTTCTTGTGAACCGTCGGGGTGTGGGGTCCGAGAACCTTGGTCAGCGTCGTCTTCTCGGCATTGCGCAGGCTGTTCTCCAACGGACCGAGCAGCGTCAGCGCCGCCACCGCCAGGGTCGCAACCGCGGTGACAAGGACCACGCCCACGATCCGGCCGCGAAGCCCGAAGGCGCCATACCCGGGCAGCCGTGACATCTAGCCGACGCCCCGGGGCACTAGGGTCCCGTTTGGGAAATTCGCGAGAGCGCCCACCGAATTTTTCAAACGGGACACTAGGCTAAGGACCTCGCAGGCGATAGCCGGCGCCGCGAACGGTGAGGATGTAGCGCGGCTTCTCCGGCTCAGGCTCCAGCTTCTCTCGGAGGTGTCGGATGTGGACGTCGATCGCCCGGGGATCGCGGTAAGCACTGTCACCCCAGATGGCTCGCAGGAGCTCCTGGCGGTTCAGCAGCCGGCCGGGATCGGCCATCAGCGCGTCGAGCAACTCGAACTCCGAGAACGTGAGCTTGACGGGGGCGCCCCCGATCGTGACCTCGCGCTGGGCGCGATCGAGCCCGATCGGCCCGACGATCAGGACCTCGTCGCCCATCGCCCGGGTCCCGGCGCGACGGAGCACCGCGCGGATCCGGCTGCGCAGCTCGGCGAGGCCGAACGGCTTGGTGACGTAGTCATCGGCACCGGCCTCGAGCCCGAGCACCGCGTCGGCCTCGGAGTCCAGCGCGGTGAGCATGATGATCGGGACCACGTTGCGGCGGCTGCGCAGGGTGCGGCAGACCTCGTACCCATCCGGCCCCGGGCCGAGGGCCACGTCGAGCAGGACGATGTCGAAGTTCTCGGTGCTGGCACGGTCGATCGCGGCCCGCCCGTCGGACACCGCCAGGACCCGATGGCCCTCCCGCGAAAACGACCGGGTCAGCATCTCGCGCAGGTCGGACTCGTCATCAACGACGAGGATGCTGAGCGAGGCGTCGGCTCCACGCGGCTGACTCGGGACAGCGGCGCGCACAGGAGGCTGGGTCTGACTGGGATTCTCCAACGACATCTCGATGCGCCCCGGATCGTACCGACCGGGCCGTACCGCACCGGCACAGCCGCCGCACGACGCGGCGAAACGCCGGTCAGACGGCTTCGAGCTTGCGCGACGGCTGGGACGCCTGCCGCGGCTCCTCGGCCCCCACCGCCGCCCGACGCGACACCAGGCTGCCCTCAGCCGCCCACGCCCACAGGACGACCAGCCAGGTGACCGTGGCGAGCGACACATGCACCCAGACCATGTCGGTCGGCAGGTGCAGCTCGTATTGGACGCTGCCGACCAGGCCCTGGGCGGCGAGGAGCACCCCGAGGACGGTGAGCGGCTCGAGCTCGTCGGCGGCGGCACCGCGGCGACGATGCAGGAACCACACCCCGATCACGGCCACGCCGAAGATGGCGGCGATGGTGGCGT
This sequence comes from Solirubrobacteraceae bacterium, assembly GCA_036509295.1. Lineage (GTDB taxonomy): Bacteria > Actinomycetota > Thermoleophilia > Solirubrobacterales > Solirubrobacteraceae > Palsa-465. The sequence continues at coordinate 1,737 of DATCFW010000067.1, forward strand.
GCTGATGGATCGTCCAGGTGAGCGTGTCGGCGCCCTTGAAATGCAGGCGATGGACGTGCTGGCCGGTGAAGCCCCCGGAGTGGGGCCCCGCCGCGGTGGCGACGGTCCCGGCGAAGATCGTCAGGCCACCGAGCGGGGCCAGCGCGCGCACGGACCACACTCCGACGCGGTCCGCGGACCGCGGGCGGGCGCCGGGCTCAAACCGGCTGCGCCACGCGAGCGCGAACGCGGCCATCAGGATGAGCAGCGAGAGGCTGAAGTGCGCCATCACGAAGCCGGGCGCGAGATGGTGCAGGACGGTGAACCCGCCGAGCACGGCCTGGGCCAGCACGCCGAGCGGCAGGAGCACGGCCAGCCACGCCAGGTCGCGCCGGAACGGGCGCCGCGTGAACGCCAGGATCGCGGCGATCACGGTGATCACGCCGACGAGGCCGGAGACCGCACGGTTGCCGAACTCGATGAGCGCATGGGTGCTGAGCGGCGGCAGCGGGGTCCCTCCGCACTTCGGCCAGTTGGCGCAGCCCAGACCGGAGTCGGTCAGCCGCACCGCGGCGCCGCTCATCACGATCAGCGTGAGCGCGATCAGCGTGGTGTACGCGACGATCCGGTACTGCTTCGGGGTGACCGCGAGGCGCTCACGCATGGGCGTAGGTGTACGGGAGCGAGGCGCTGCGCTGCGCCAGCGACGGGGCGGTCCGGTCTCGCTGCGAGACCGTCAGCTCGACGTCCGCGGGCCACTCGATCCCCACCGCGGGGTCATCGAACGCGAACCCACCCTCCAGCTCGGGGTCATAGTACGTCGAGACCTTGTAGGTCACATCCGCGATCTCCGAGAGGACGCAGAAGCCGTGCGCGAAGCCGTCCGGGCAGTAGAGCTGGCGGTGCTCGATGTCGTCCAGGACGACGCCCTCCCATTCGCCGAACTGCGGCGAGCCGGGGCGGATGTCGCAGACGACATCGAAGATCGCGCCGCGCACGCAGCGGATGAGCTTCGCCTGACCGGGCTGGTAGTGCATGCCGCGCACGATCCCACATCCGGAGCGAGAATGGTTGTCCTGAACGAAGTCAACCGCGATACCGAGCTCGGCGAAGCGGTTGCGCCGGTAGGTCTCGGCGAAGAATCCCCGCTCGTCGCCGTGGACGACGGGCGCGAGAACCACGGGGCCGGTGAGCTTGGTCGGGAGGGTCTGCATCGTACGGTGGTTGTGCGCTGACGATATCGAGGCGGCCAACTCGATGCTCAGGCGCGGGCGGGGCGGCGGCTACGCCTTCGCGACTCCGTTCGCCAGTAGCCATTGTGCCGCTTGGCGCAGATCGCCGGTGACGCAATCGGCGCCCGCGGGCTGGAACCGTGCCGATCCGTACCCGCAGTGCGCCGATCCTCATGGCGGCGAGCATGTCGGCACCCGGCGTCGTGCGGGACAGCGGTGGACGGCACCCTGCCCGTCAGGGGCTTTGCGGTCGATGGCGCCGTCGCGGTCGAGGAAGGCCGAGGTCAGTCCAGCCGTTGCTCGACCGGTTCGCACAGGACTTGAGCCAGCAGGATGTATTCATCGTGGGAAGCCGCGCTCGGTCTGGGGATCGCGGAATGCGGTCTTGTCGATCACGTCCGCGACCTCCGACCCGGATACGCCTGAGTCTCATGTGCCAACCTGCGCGGCGCAATGCGCATCTGCCTGGTCTACGACTGTCTGTTCCCACACACGGTCGGAGGCGCAGAGCGCTGGTATCGGAATCTAGGCGAGCGCTTGGCGGCTGACGGCCACGACGTGACCTACCTCACGCTGCGCCAATGGGACCGTGGGGTGGACCCCGGCGTCCGCGGCGTTCGGGTCGTCGCTGTCGGACCCCAGATGGCACTCTATGCCGGCGGCCGACGCCGGATCGTGCCGCCCGTGATCTTCGGCCTCGGGGTTCTGCT
>DATCFW010000068.1:0-7591 GCA_036509295.1 Solirubrobacteraceae bacterium
AGCCGGTCGGCCTCCTGCATGTCGTGGGTGGTCAGCAGGATCGTGGTGCCGGAGCGCCGCAGCGCCTCGATGCGGTCCCACAAAAACAGGCGCGACTGTGGGTCCAGGCCGGTGGTCGGCTCGTCGAGGAACAGCACACGCGGCTGGTGCATCAGCGCGCGGGCGATCATCAGCCGCTGCGCCATGCCGCCTGAGTAGTTGTTGACCCGGTCGCCGCCGCGGCCCTCCAGGCCAAACTGCTCGAGCATGTCGAGGGCGCGGTGGCGGCGCTCGGCGCGCCGGTAGCCGAAGTAGGCGGCGTGGAAGGTGAGATTCTCCATCGCCGTCAGCGCCCGGTCGAGATTCGGACGCTGCGGAACGACCGCGATGCGCTGCTTGACGGCCACCGGGTCGCGGGTGACGTCGACGCCGTCGACGCGGGCGGTGCCACCGGTGGGCGACACCCGCGTGGTCAAGACGCCGATCGTCGTCGTCTTCCCGGCGCCGTTGGGACCGAGCAGGCCAAACACCTCGCCCTCACCGACATCGAAGCTGACGCCGGCCAGCGCCTCGGGCGCGCCCGGTGTGTAGCGCTTGCGCAGCTCGGTGACCTCCAGCATGGACACTGCGAACCATGGTGACGGACGAGGCGGCGCGTCGCGGTGACGACGGGGCGAGACCGCTTAGTAGCCTCCGGGCCGTGCGGATCTTCTCCGGCATCCAGCCGACCGGGCGCAAGCACCTCGGCAACTACATCGGCGCGATCACCCAGTACGTGGCCGGCCAGGACCGCGGCGAGGCGCTGTACTGCGTCGTCGATCTCCACGCCATCACGGTGGCCTACGAGCCGGCGGCCCTACGGGAGTCGGTCTATGACACCGCGGCCACGCTGCTGGCCGCCGGGCTCGATCCGGCCCGCTGCATCTTCTTTCGTCAGAGCGACGTGGTGGAGCAGCCCGAGTTGTGCTGGCTGCTGTCAAGCGTGACGTCGTTCGGTGAGCTGAACCGCATGACCCAGTTCAAGGACAAGGCCGGCGCGCAGCGCGAGCTGGTCTCGGCCGGGCTGTTCACCTACCCGGTGCTGATGGCCGCCGACGTCCTCGCCTACCGGGCCCACGAGGTCCCGGTCGGCGACGATCAGCGCCAGCACGTGGAGCTGATGCGCGGGGTCGCCGAGCGCTTCAACGCGCGGTTCGGGGAGACGCTGGTCGTCCCGGAGGCCCGGATCCCGGCGGTCGGGGCCCGGATCATGGACCTCCAGGCCCCCGAGCGCAAGATGTCCACCACCGGGGGTACCCCGCAGGGGACGGTGTACGTCCTCGACGAGCCGGCGGCGATCGCCAAGAAGCTCCGCTCGTCGGTGACCGACTCCGGCGGCGAGGTGCGGCGCGCCCCCGACAAGCCGGGGATCTCGAACCTGATCGACATCCTGGCGGCCGTCCGGGGCGCTGAGCCGGCCGCGATCGAGGGCGAATTTGATGGCGGCGGCTACGGCGCGTTCAAGCAGGCGGTGGCCGACGCGGTGATCGAGTACCTCGCGCCGGTGCGCGCCCGCTACCAGGAGTTGCGCGCCGACGAGTCAGAGCTCGAGCGCGTGCTGGCCGCGGGGGCGGAGAAGGCGCGCGCGATCGCCGCCGACACGCTGTCCGACGTGCGGGACGCGATGGGGGTGGGAGCGGTCCGAGCCCACGGCTAAGGTCTGTCAGATGCGGAGGCCCGTGCCGTGACGCTCACCTATCTGGACCTGGACCTGGACGTGTTCGCGGGTCCGTTCGATCTCCTGCTGACGCTCATCCTGCGCGAAGAGGTGGATCTGCGCGAGGTCGATCTCGCCGACATCGTCATCGCCTACATCGACCACCTCGAGCGTCGGGGGGAGCTCGACCTCGAGGCGGCCACCGAGTTCCTCGTGCTGATCGCGGCGCTGTTGGAGCTGAAGTCCCGCCTGCTGCTGCCCGGCGAGGAGATCGAGGAGCTCGATCTCGACCCCGGGGAGGCCGCCGAGGAGCTCCTGGCCCGCCTCCTGGCGGCCCAGCGGTATCGCACCGCGGCGGCGTACCTCGGCGAGCGCCTCGACGCCGAGGCCGGGCACCGCTTCCGGTCCGCGCCGCTGCCGGCCCACCTGCGCAAGGCGTCGCTGAAGGACGCGAGCGCGGTGTATGACCCGCTGAGCCTGTCGGGGGCGATCGGGGACCTGCTCCAGGTTCCGCCCCCGGTCGACGTCGGGCACATGACCGTGGCCAAGGTCACCGTCGCCGAGCGGCTCGCCCACCTGCGCTCGCTGCTATCGCGCGGCCGGTTCACGTTCTCGGAGGCGGTCGGCCGCGCGGATCGCGTGACGGTGGCCGTCACCCTGTACGCGCTGCTCGAGCTCTACAAGCAGGGTGAGGCGACCTGGATCCAGGACGAGCCGTTCGCCGAGATCACCGTCCAGGCGATGCGGGGCCGTGACCGGCTCTGGCCGGTGCCCGCGCCGGCGGCCGCGCCGGCACCGGAGAGGCTGTCGGCGTGACGGCCGAGCTGGATCGGACGATCGAGGCGCTGCTGTTCCTCAGCCCGGACCCGGTCGCGGCGCCGGCGCTGGCCGACGCCACCGGCGCCGAGCTGGACGAGGTGGTGACGGCGGTGCAGGGGCTGCGCGAGCACTACGAGCTCGAGCGTCGCGGGTTCGTCGTGCGCGAGCTCGCCGGGGGCTACACGCTCAGCACCCATCCCGACGCCGAGCCCGCCGCCCGGCGGCTGCTGGCCAAGCCCCGCACGCCGCCGCTGACCTTGGCCCAGGCGGAGACGCTGGCCATCGTCGCCTATCTGCAGCCGGTGTCCCGGCCCGAGATCGCCCGGATCCGCGGCGTCAGCGCCGAGTCGGCGGCGACGACCCTGCTTGAGCGCGGGATCATCGAGGAAGCCGGCCGCTCGCAGTTCGGCGCCGTGCTGTACCGGACGACCGAGCTGTTCCTCAAGCTGTTCGGACTCAACCAGGCGGGGGACCTGCCGGAGATCGCCGGCTTCGATCCCTCACCGGAGTTCGAGCACGAGCTGCGCGAACGGCTTCTGCGCGCGGGCGAGGCGCGGGCGGGTCTCGCCGGGATCGCCACCCCGGAGGCGCCGGACCCCGAGCCAGCGCAGACGGGCGTCGAGGTCTAGAGCTGGAGCGGAGCTAGACCCGTAGGGACGCGTGGGCGTCGAGCACCTGACCACGGCGCTCAGCCCCCTCGAACGACCGTTGCCGGCGCCGGCGGTCATCACGGAGCACCGGGCCGTAGCGCTCGCCGACGAGCCGCATCACGTAAGCGCTGCGGGCGTAGTCATAGCGGAACAGCGGGCGCAGGACGGTGAGCAGACCGGACGAGACGTAGCGTCGAGGGCGAGCAATCCGTTGCATGCTCTCCACTACAGCACACTCGATGTCTGGGCCGCGTTCGTTGCGACGCCGAGGAAGCGCGTCACCGCCTCCCCGTCGCGGGCGAGCGCCGCCGCGGCGGTGTCGGAGATGGGCGCGAACGGCTCGATCGCCACGGTGGATCCGTGCAGGCGCCAGTCGGCGGCGGCGCGGCCGTCGACGAGGGCGAACCCGCGGAACATGCCGCCATTGACGATCTTGGTGTGATCGGCGCCGAGCACGGCCTGACGTCCGATCCAGCCGAGCAGCAGCGGTTCGAACGCGCCCAGCAGCCGCGGGGGCGGTAGGCGCCCCGCTCGCCCGCGGCCGGTGAGATCGACCAGATCCCCCGGCAGCTGGCGCAGCCGTCCGGCGATCGCCGTCAGGCCGGCCCGCGCGTCTCGCAGCCCGATGCCCGCCCAGCGGGCGAGGTCACGGTCACTGGCCGGACCGTGGCCGATGAGGTAGCGCCGGGCCAGCTCGGCCAGGGCGGTGTCTCGATCCGGCGGCCGGGCGTCGGGCAGCCAGTCGCGCACCAGTGCGAACGCGTGCTGGCGGCCGGCCATCGGACCGCGGACGATCCGCCCCTCGATCGACGCGCGGAAGATGAGATGGATCATCGCGTCCTTGAGGTTCGGGACGCCGGCGCGCTGGAGCCGATCCCGCAGGGCGCCGCGGGTGAGCGGCCCCTCCTCGGTGATCGAGCGCTCGATCACCGTCATCGCGCGGCTCGTCATGTGGGCATCGATCCCGTCCTGGGCCAGGCGGGTGGCGCTCGTCGTGAACAGCGGCGGAGTGGTCAACGACTGGAGCAGCGGGTAGTCGACGCTGCGGATGAGGTGCAGCGTCCCGCGATTGAGCGTGGTGATGACCAGCGATCGCTCCTCAGTGAGCTCGCGGTCGATGTCAGCGCCGGTCACGCCCGCGGTCCGGGCCCGGATCGCCAGCCGGGCGCCCCGGGGGTCCTGACCCTGGATGGCCAGCAGCCGCTCGGCGACGTCCAGCGGATCACGGGCCGGCGCGCCGGCGAGCAGCTGGGCGGTCAGCCGCCGCGCATGGACGTTCACCGCGCGCAGCGTAATCGAGGCGGCGGCCGCCACCTCAGGGTGCGGGCGCGCGCATAAGAGTTCGATCAGGGCGCTTACGGCCGTTCGACGGGCGACTGGCTACCAACGGTGGATGCCCACAGGACGATCTGCGGTGCAGCTGCCCCACTATGGGGGGCTCGACGGCCTGCGGGCGCTCGCCGTCGTCGCGGTGCTCCTCTATCACGGCGGCGTCACGTGGGACGCGGGCGGATTCCTGGGCGTCGAGATGTTCTTCGTCCTCTCCGGCTTCCTCATCACGTCGCTGCTCGTCTTCGAATGGGCGGACTCGGCCACGATCGCGCTGCGCGCGTTCTGGGCCCGCCGGGCGCGGCGCCTGCTCCCAGCGCTGTTCGCGCTCGTCCTGGCGATCGGCGTCTACTACGCGCTCGCCGGCGCGACCAAGGCGATCCCGGGGCTCCAGGACGACGGCATCTCGACCCTGTTGTACGTGAGCAACTGGCATCAGCTCGCCGCCGGCACGAGCTACTTCGCCGCCAGCGGCCCGGTGTCACCGCTCGAGCACACCTGGTCGCTGGCGATCGAGGAGCAGTTCTACGTCCTCTGGCCACTGGTGGTGCTCGGCGTCCTGGGCCTCGCGCGCCGAGCGGGGGCCTCCCCGCGCCGCGCCGTGAGCGTCCTGCTGGGGGTGACCGTGACCGGAGCCGCCGCATCGGCGCTGGAGACGGCGCTGCTGTTCGACGGCGGACGCGGCCTGGACCGCGTCTACTACGGCACCGACACCCGCGCGTCGAGCCTGCTGGTCGGCGCCGCGCTGGCCATCACGCTCGCGATCCGCCGCCGCTGGCCCGCGGCGAGCCGCCGGCCGGTCACCGACACCCACCGCCGCCTGCTCGGCGCGAGTGCGGTGGCGATGCTCGCCGCCGTGGCCGCCGCGATGGGGCTGGTCGGCGGCTCGGACCGCTGGCTGTACCCCTACGGACTGCTGGCGCTGGACGGCGCGGTCGTCGTCGTCATCCTCGCCGTCGTCGTCGCTCCCCGATCGCTGGGCGCACGGCTGCTGGCGCTGGCGCCGTTGCGCGGCGTCGGCCGGATCTCCTATGGGCTGTACCTGTGGCACTTCCCGCTCTTCCTGTGGCTCGATGAGAGCTCCACCGGCGTCCGCGGGACCGCGCTGCTCGGCGTGCGCCTCGGGGTGACACTGGCGGTGAGCCTCATCTCCTACGTGGCGATCGAGCAGCCGATCCGCCAGCGGCGCCGTCCGGCGTGGGTGGTGCGCAGCCTCGCCCCGGTCGGCGCCGGCGCCGCGTTGGTCTCGTTGCTGATGGCGTCGGCGGCGGCCTCGCTCCCGGTCGGGGTCCCGGCCGCGGCCAAGCTGCCCACGGCTCCGCCGCGGCTGCGCGGCACCGACCAGCCCTGTACCCGGACCCTCACCGACACCACGCAATACGGACTGGCGCCACTCGCCCTCGCCAACGAGGCGAAGTTCGAGTTCGCGGTGCTCGGCAAGTCGAGCCTGACCTGGGCCGGATCGGCGACCAAGACGTTTGACACCTGTCCGCCCAAGCGGGTGATGATGATCGGTGACTCGCTGGCGTTCACGCTCGGCGTGCCGATGATGGATAACGAGCAGAGCTACGGGGTGCAGCTGGCCAACGCGGCCAAGCTCGGGTGCTCGTTCACCACCTCCGGCCAGCTCGACGTGAACGGCACCTGGGAGAGCACGCCGGCCGGCTGCCCCACGGCGCTGTCGCAATGGGCCGCCGACGAGCACGCCCTCCGCGCGCAGGAGGTGGTGGTGGAGCTCGGGTACCGCGACGAGTTCGACTGGCGTCAGAACGGCAAGGTCGTCCACCTGGGCCAGCGGGCGTTCGACGCCCGGCTGCAGAGCACGATCAACCGCTACGTCCAGGTGCTCGGCCGCGGCGGGGTCAAGGTGCTGTTCGTGTCGGTCCCGTACGTCCATCCGCCCGCCCAGTCCGACGGCGCCGCCGCACCGGCTGCGTCGGCCGCGCGCCACGCGCTGATCAACGCGATGCTGGAGAAGGAGGCCCGGCTGCACCCCGCCAGCGTCGCCGTGGTCAACGTTGACCGGACCGTCTCGCCCGGCGATCACTACGACGCCAAGGTGGATGGCCAGCTGTGCCGGTTCGACGGGATCCACTTCAGCGTGTTCTGCGCCAAGCTGGCGGAGCCCAGCGTGCTCGGCGAGGCGCGCAAGCTGCTCGGGTCCTAGCGCCCGCCGGCCGCCCGAACGGGGTTATTGCAACGCTAAGAATCCGGCGATCGGCCGGCGGTAGCATCGGACCGCCTCGGGCCGGCTCAAGGTGCTCGGCGCCGATCCGAAGACGGGGTCACCGTGTTGATTGCTCGGCTGCAACGATTTCGTCGCTACATCTGGGGGCCGCTGCTCCTCGCGCTCGCCCTCGGGGCGGGGGGCCTCGTCGGCCTGGGCTCGGCATCCTCGGCGCCGTCCCGGGGGCATCGCGGCGTCGCCGGCACCGTCGCGCCCGCGACGATCGCCTCCCCGGAGGTGCAGCGCGCCGCCAATCTGGCCACGACCGCCCAGACGGGCCACTGGGTCGCGACGTGGGGCGCGGCGCCGCAGGCGCCGATCGGCGGCGCCGTCTCGGCGTCCGGGTTTCGCGACCAGACCGTGCGCCAGATCGTGCTCGCCAGCGCCGGTGGCTCGCGCGTCCGCGTCCGGCTCACCAACGTCTTCGGCGCCCGGCCCCTGGTGGTCGGCGGCGCCACGGTCGGCACGCAGCGCGCGGGCGCCGCGCTCGCCGCCGGCACGGTCCGCCGCCTGTCCTTCGCCGGGCGGCGGGTCGCGGTCATCGCCCCCGGCGCCGAGGTCCTGTCTGACCCGGTGGCGCTGGCGGTCCGCCCGCTGTCTCATCTGGTGATCAGCCTGTACCTGCCGGGCGCCACCGGTCCGCCCACCGAGCACTGGCAGGCTCGCCAGGTCAACTACGTGGCGGCCGGCGGCCGCGCCGGCGACGCGCTGGCCGGCCCGTTCCGCACCCGCACCCGCTCCTGGTATTTCCTGGACGGCGTCGACGTCCTCGCGCCCCGCCGGAACCTCGGCACCGTCGTCGCGTTCGGGGACTCGATCACCGATGGCGTGACCGCGCCGCTGAATGCCGACGCGCGCTGGCCCAACGACCTGGCGCGGCGGCTCGCCGCC
>DATCFW010000069.1:0-5482 GCA_036509295.1 Solirubrobacteraceae bacterium
TCCGCGCACGGGTGATCGCCGAAGCCGCAGCTGCCGACGTCACGATTACGTCTCCGGACGCAGTGTTGGCTGAACGCGCCGGCGCCGACCCAAGGAGTTGGACAGCCGATCGGTGGATAGCTGAGGTCTCGGCCTCACTGACCGAGCACGCCTCGGTGATCTGCGAACGCGACGTGTGGCGATGCGCGCACACCCTGGCGCCACCGGAGTGGACGGAGCTTGAGGTTGCGCGCACGGCCCACCTGGTGCTCGGCTCGACGGAGCTAATACCGCTGCCGGCCGCGCCCGGCCTGCGCGGGCAACTGGCCGGCGCCGCCCGCTACACCACGGCCACGATCCTCACCACGGAACAGACCGTGTTCGGGCTTTCCGCAGCTGGAGTCGGGCGGGCCCGACATGTCCTGACCGTGGCCGAGGTGGCACACCTCCTCGATCGGTACGAGATCGACCAAGCCTGGGCCTTCACCAGCGAGCAGCGCGCCCTCGCCGGCAGGTTCCTCGCCGGGGGCAACAGCATTGACGTCGCAGAAGGCGGCCCCGGCTGCGGGAAAACCTCCGTGATGGATGCCGTGCGAATCGCCTACGAGTCATCAGGGCTGACCGTGTTCGGGGTCTCTACCAGCGCCGCGGCCGCCGCGAATCTCGGTGCCGAGGCCGTCCTCGACACCGCCACCATCGCCGGCCTGCTCGCCGCGGTCGAGAGTCAGCGAGCCCCGGCAATGGACGTCCTGATCATCGACGAGGCCGCGATGGCCGGGGTCCGCGAGCTCGCGGCGATCCTCACCTGGGCCCAGCACACCGGCGTCGATGTGCGGATGATTGGTGACTCCAAACAGCTCGGCTCCGTCGCGGCGGGCAACACCTACCGCCGCCAGGTCGAGCAACTCGATGGGATCCGCTTACGAAGCAACAACCGCCAACTTCGCAGCCACGAACGCGATGCGGTCACCCGCCTGCAGGCCGGCGACACCTTCGACGGGCTTGCGATATTCGCCGCGCACGGGCAGGTCAGCGTGGCGATGACCGATCCAGAACGCGTCACCAACACCATCGCAGGTTGGGCCGTTGATGCGGCCCGCTACCCCGATCCGTTGCAGCGCGTCGAAGCAGTGGCGATCCTTGCAATCCGTCGCGACCGAGTCGACCAGCTCAACGACGCTGCCCGAGCACACGCGCGCGGCAGCGGGTGGCTCGGCGCCGACACCACCTACCGAACAGCCGGCGGCCGCGGCGTCGTGTACGCACCTGGGGACCCGATCCTGCTGAAGCGAAACGACTATCAGCGCCCGGCGGGTGAGCCCGCGCTGCGAAACAACACACTGTGGGTCGTTCACGCCATCGACCCGAACACCCGGCAGATGACCATCGCCCGAGCGCACCACGGCAACGTGGAACACGCGACCCTCGAGGCGGGCTACGTCGCCGCGCACACTCGCCACGGCTACGCGACCACCACCCACGCAGCACAAGGTCGCACCACCGACTACACCCACGTCGTGCCTGACGGCGCCGACCCCCACACATTGCTTGTGCAAGCCTCCCGCCACCGCCACGCCGTCAGCTGGTACATCGACGGGGGAGGACTCACCGACGGCCGCGACCAGTGGCACCAGCTGGCCGAGCAGCCAGCGCACACTCGTGCGCGGTGGGCCGCCGACCGTCTCGCCAACGGCGTCGGCGCCTTCGGTGACGAATACCAACAACAGCGACCGGACACCGCCACCGCACACGACGGGCTCGGACGAGCCACACCCCAGCCGGACGCCACCCCACTCACGCCTTCCATCCCTAGGAGCGGACGACTCACCGGCCAGCAACGAGCAGCCGCCGAGAGAACCCTTGCCGCGCGGCGGCATCGACAGTTAGCAGCCGACCTCAGTCGGCGCACAATGGAAATCCACGGGCCAAGTCCGTAGCGAACGAGCAGACCGGTCACCGAGGGTCGACGCGGTGGCCGCGATCAAGGGGCCGCGGTCCCGATCACTCAGGTCGGCCCGCTCGGTAAGGCGGCCGCGGACGGCGAAGATGTCATCGTGGGAGTCGGCATCGCGGGCCCAGAGCCGGGTCGCGTTTCATGACTTACCCGAGCTCGGCCCGGTCCTACGCCGCCCTGGCCGCCTCGCTCAGCCGGTCCGGCTCGGCGACGAAGCTCGCCGGTATTGGTCGCTCAGCCACGTCGGAGTTCCCCCTTCTCGGTAACGCGGTCGACGAGCCCGTTGCTGAGGGCGTACGCCGTCGCGGCGGCCCGCGAGCGGACTCCGAGCGCGGTGAAGCTGTTCGACAGGTGTCGGTGCACGGTGTGCTCGCTGAGGTGCAGCTGACGAGCGATCTCGCCGTTGGTGAGCCCTCGGGCGACAAGCGCGAGAACCTCGACCTGGCGCTCGCTAAGGAGCCCCGCGCTCCGGCGTCCTGCCACCGCGCGCACAGCGGCGACGCGGTGCGGCGCTCCGATCTCCTCGAAAATCGCATGGGCGCACTCGAGGTGCTCATTCGCCTCGTCCGTCGCGCCACCGGCCAGCAGCGCCTCACCCAAACCGCAGCGGGCCTCCGCCTCGTCGAACCGCAGGCCTGCCTGGCTGAAGTGGCGCACAGCAGCTCTCCACGCGCCGATGTCCGCGGCCATGCGTCCGGTCGCTGCGGCCGCCTGCCCGAGCAGGCGATCGGTGCCGATCCTGGCCGCGATGGTCTGCAGCTCGGCGGCGGCGGACGCTGCCGCGTCGAGGGCACCCGCGGCGAGCGCGACGACCACAGCGCTCGGCAGGACCGCGGCCCGGTCGAGCTGGGCGGCTGGCGGCATCTCGGCCAGGACCTCCTCGATCGCTCTCCATGAGGCACCCGGATCCCCGCGATCCAAGACGAGGAGGGCCCGGCTCACCCGTGCCTCGGGAACGAACTCGGCCTGGTGGAGCAGCTTCTCGGCCTCCTCCTGGCGTCCCTGGCGGCGGCGAAGTTCGCCCAGCTGCGCCACGGCGCTCAGCCGGGTGTCTCGCCGCGAGCTCACCAGTCGCTCGATGGCGGCTGAGAGGTCACGCTCGGCCTCGACCCAGTCCCCCCGGAGGATGCACAGCTCGGCGTACCGGACCCGGCACACGTTGAACAGCGGCATCAGGCCCTGGCGCTCGCTCACGGCGGCCATCCGGCGGCACCACTCGGAAGCCCGTTCCACATCCTGCGCCTGGACGCACGCGGCGATGAGCCAGCAGCAAATCTTCCCCATCCACATCGGGTCGCGGACGTCACCCGCGGTCGCGGCCACCACGGCTGCGTCGAGCAGCTCCATGCCTGCGGCCACCTCGCCGCTGCCGACCAGCGTGAGACCGGCGAACGCGAGACCGGCCTGCTCGAGGTCCGGGTCACGGTGGCGTCGTCCGATAGCGGCCGCCTGGCGGGCAGCCTGCAGGGACCCGGCCGGGTCGTGGCCGGCGGCATGCGCGAGCTCTGCCTCACGCACGGCGAGCCAGCCGTGCTCGGGCTTCTCCGGCTCCCCCGCGAGCAGCCCACGGGCTCGCCCCAGCCAGCCCTGGGCCACCGAGGCACCTTGCCCGAAGAGCAATGAGTCCCAGGCGAGCGAGGTCGCTGCCCGAGCCGCGGAGAGCGCGTCACCCGCGTCCAAGTAGCCCCGGTACGCCGCCTCACGCGCCTCCAGGCACAGCGCGCCATCATCGAGCCACCACCCGCACTGCGCCAGCCCCTCAAGAGCAGCCGGATCGCGGGACTCGGTTGCCGCGACGCGAAAGGCGCCGGCCGCGTCCGCCCAGCGGAACTCGCGCTCCGCCGCGCGGGCCGCGGCGAGCGACACCCCTTCCGTCATCGCCCCAGCGTGCTGTGACTGGCCGCAACCCGCAAGGGTCGCTGGCGAGTCAGACGCCGGCGCCTGCCGCGAGCGCCCTGACGTCCGCCGTCGTGAGTGGGTTGCCCGCGATGCCCCAGTCGCCGCTCGCGACCTCCTCCACGACACACCACGTGACCGGACGCATGTTCTCGCCCTCGATCTCGACCATGGCGTCGGTGAGCTTGCGGATGATCTCCTGCTTCTGGCCGGGGGTGAACACGTCCTTGATCAGCTTGACCTGGATGAGCGGCATCGTCTTCTCCTGATTCGGGCCGCGCGGTCGGCGGCCGTTCCCACACAGCGTCAGACGGCGGAGGTCATCATCGCTTCGCCGAATCCAGCCATCCGGGCAAAGCGCTGTGATGGCTCGAACAGGCCATCGCCGCAGTCGGCCACGCCCTGTCGACGCTGCAGGACGTCGGGCGCCTGCGACAGCGCCGAACCGCCGCGTGTCACCTCCGTCCCCGAAAGACCGCGTCAGACGCTCGAAGCTCCCACATGCCCCACGCTGCCGATCGAGGTCCGGACGGCCTACTTCGCAGCAGTTCTGCTACATGCACCGCCGCCAAGAAAGCTCTCTGCTACACGAACTGCTACATGAGCCCTTGAAATGACGAAGCGGGCTCACCCGATTTGGGTAAACCCGCTGGTCAGACGTGGTGCGCTCGGAGGGATTCGAACCCCCAACCTCTTGATCCGTAGTCAAGTGCTCTATCCGTTGAGCTACGAGCGCCAGCGAGTGCGCCCTAGCGTAGTGAGCTACAAGCGCGCGAAGAGCAAGGGTACAGGGTGCGCGCGTGGGGGCTTACCCCTCAAGGGCATCGACGAGTGCCACCGGTGCGGACAGAAACGGCGAGTGGCCGGCCGCGATCTCGATCGGCTCAACACCCAACACCCCTGGCACGACGCGGCGTGACCATTCCGGGTTGACGATCGGGTCGGCAACACCCAAGACATAAGAGCTCGGCACATTCGGCCAAGCAACCAACGGCGTGATCTCCTGCGTGATCTGCCAGCGCTGCCCGCGCAGCCGCTGCGCTGCCCAGATTGCGACCTCCGGCGAACAGTCCGAGAAGAAGCGACGAGCGGCGTCCTCTGGGTGCCAATGCGACGCGCCGTCGTCGCCTCTGTACGGCCCACCTCCGGAGCTGGGCAAGAGCATCTCGGGCTCGTCGTCAATGACGTCGTCCTGCGTTCGGCCCAGCCGGGGCAGCATCGCGCACAAGTACACGAGTCGTTGGACCGGCCGCGCGTGCGCGACAAGTGGGATGGTCAGACCGCCCAGCGAATGCCCGACCACGACGAGGTCATCGTCGGCGCCTGCGAACGCGTCAACAGCTGCGGCTGCGTACGCCGCGGCGCCGGCGGTCGAATCTTCGCACGGCAGATCGACAGTGAGTGCGCGATGGCCGCGTCGCTCAAGCTCGGCAACGGTGGGCCCCCAGCACCAGGCGCCGTGGTAGGCGCCATGGACAAGCCCGAAAGTTGTCACCGCACCGACTTCGCCGTGAGATGGCACCTGAATTACCGTGCGGAGGCTCGGGGATTTGAACCCCGGATGGGCTTTAAGACCCAAACCGCATTAGCAGTGCGGCGCCATAGACCGGACTAGGCGAAGCCTCCCGAGACCCTCACAGGTCTCCTGCTGTA
>DATCFW010000070.1:0-6871 GCA_036509295.1 Solirubrobacteraceae bacterium
TCGGCGCGCGCGGAACCCCGCGGCCCATTGAGCGCGCTGACGATCGCGGTGGCCGCCGCGAAGCCGCCCTCGAGCTCGGCCGGCGCCGAACGGGCCCGGTAGCGCGCGAGCGCGTCGCGGAGCCGGTGAAGCTGCGGCGCCGCCTCGGGCGGCAGCGTCAAGGCCGCCGGTGACGGTTGCAGCGCCCCGCGCGAATCCGCCGGGCCGTCCAGGCGTCCGCGGAGCTGAGTGTGATCTTCGGAGAGGAGCATTCGTTACACGTCCGTGGTAAGGAATGGACGCCGCGATGTCCGACCGGGACATGCCGCGTCAGGACAGGATATGGCGGACCGGGCCGCTCGTCAAACCGGTCGCCGGGCGGGCGCGAGATCGGTCAGCCGCGGGCTCGCGCGCGGCGCTCTCGCCGCCGCGCCAGCCGCACCTCGCGGGGCGGGCGCAATGTGATCGGCTCGTCCCGCGTGCGGCGCAGGATCACGAACGCGACCGTGCCCCACATCGCCGGGACCCATAGTGCGATTGCGTGGTAGACGACGGTCGCCGCCGTGGCCACGGTCGCCGAGATCCCGTAGATCGCGAACATGCCGACGAGGCTGCCGTCGAGGATGCCGATGTTGCCCGGAACGGGGATCAGGTTAGAGATGTACCCGATCTGATAGGCGAGGACGATCGTGGCCAGCGGCGGCACGATTCCGGCGGCGGCGAAGCACGCCGCCAGCACGGCGATGTCGCACCACAGGAACGCGATCGCTCCGATGATCCGCCAGTCTCGCCGGAACAGGACCTGTTCGGTCAGCCGGATGCTCGACGCGAACTCGAGCAGCAGGGTCCGGAACCGGCCGGGGGAGCGCTGCTGCGCGATCCGCTCGGTGATCCGCGGCAGCGCCAGGAACACGATCAGGACCGCGGTGCCGACCGCGGCCGGGACGAGGCTGAGCAGTGGGTTGCTCGGGCCCGGCAGGATGCCCACCCACAGGCCGAGACCCGCCAGCACCAGCGTCACGACATTGATCGCGCTCGTGAGCAGGAACAGGACCGCCGAGCGCTCGGCGATCCGGGTCGGGTCTCCGCCCCGTTCCACCAGCAGCCACGCGCCCACCGCGATGCTGCCGGCGCCGCCGAGCGAGACGGCCGCGCCGAACGCCAGCTCGCTGAGCGCCACCCGGGCGCCGAAACGAAACGGCGCGCGGTCAAACACCTGGAGAAAGGCGATCACGTATCCGACGCACGACAGGATCTCGAGCCCGACGGCGACGAGTACCCAGCCGAGGTTCATGTCCGCCACTTCGTCGGCGACGCCGTGCAGTCCCGGGACGGCGAGCAGGAGTGAGACGACGAGGGCGATCAGGATGCCGAGTGAGATCAGCCCTCGCCACAAGCTGCGTCCGGGATCCGCGTCGTCGCGGCCGCCGCTCGGCCCCTCGCCACTGAGATCACCCGGACTCCCTGAATCGTCCCCAGGCCGACGGGGATCGTCGGCGGTCGCCGCCATACCGGACAATTCAAGCAGTGACGCGCCTGGACCTTCCCGGTGATGAGATCGTCGGCTTCCGCGCCGCCAACCCGGGACCGTTCACCCTCACCGGCACCAACTCGTGGATCGTGGATTCAGGTCCGGCGTGGCTGATCGATCCGGGACCGGCGCTCGGCGCCCACGTCGCCGCGCTGATCGCCGAGCTGGAGCGGCGCGGCGGTCTGCGCGGCATCGCGCTCACCCATGACCACGTCGACCATGCCGAGGCGGTCCCGGCCATTCGCGCTCGGTTCCCGGAGGCGGCGCTGGCGGCCGCGCGGGGCGACGTCGATCGTCGTCTGCGCGACGGGGAGCGCTTCGGGCCGCTCGAGGCGGTCGCCACCCCCGGCCATGCTCCCGATCATCTCGCCTTCGTGACCGGGACGGCCGCGCTCAGCGGCGACGCGATCCTGGGAGAGGGGAGCGTGTTCATCGCCCCCGACCCTGGGGCGCTGGCCGGCTACCTGGACGGCCTGGCCCGGCTGCGCCGGCGTGAGCTGACGGTTCTGCTGCCGGGCCACGGTCCGATCGTGGATGACCCGGCGGCGCGGATCGACGCCTATGTCGAGCACCGGCTCGATCGCGAGCGCCGGCTGCTCGCGGGCCTGGGCACCGGGGCGCGCACCGTGCCGGAGCTGCTGGCCGCGGCGTGGCCGGAGGTGTCCGAGATCCTGCGGCCGGCGGCGACGGTCACGCTGGCGGCCCACCTGGACAAGCTCGCCGACGAGGGGCGCCTGCCCGCCGGGGTGCAGCGACCCGACGCCGGCGCGCTCAGCCCGCCGGCGCGCTCGCCGGGCTCTTCGTAGGCTGCGCCGGGACCGGCGGATCGTCCGCGACGAGCCGGCGACCGGCGAGATCGAGCGCCGCCGCCAGCGGCGTCTGGCCCGTCGCATCGGAACGGTCGAAGATCTCGGTGAGCGTCCCGGCGATCTCGCCGACGCGCCGCCGCGCGACGGCCGGGTCATACCCGCCCTGCTCCGCCGCGATGTTGATCAGCCCGCCGGCGTTGGCGACGAAGTCGGGAGCCCACAGGATTCCCCGGTCGTGCAGCCGTTGCGCGATGCCCTCGCCGGCCAGCTGATTGTTGGCGGCGCCGGCGATCACGCGGCAGCGCAGCCGCGGCACGGTGTCCTCGTCGAGAAGGCCGCCCAGCGCGCACGGCGCCAGGACGTCGACCTCGGATTCCCAGGCGATCTCCGGAGCGGCCCAGACAGCGTCGAGCTGACGCCCCACCGTCCGGCGGCGCTCATCGACATCCGCCACGATCAGCCGGGCGCCGGCGCGCGCGCAGCGCTTGGCGAGGCGGGATCCGACGTGACCGAGCCCCAGCACGCAGATCCGCCGGCCGCGGAGCGACGGATCGCCGAACGCGCGCTCGCACGCGGCGCGGATCGACACCTCGACCCCGAGCGCGGTGAACGGGCTGGGGTCTCCGGAGCCGCCCCGGCTGCGGGCGAGGCCGGCGACGTGCTCGGTTTGCTCGGCGATGACGCTCATGTCACGGCTCGAGGTCCCGACGTCCTCGGCCGTGACGTAGCGCCCGCCGAGGGATTGCACGAGGTCTCCGAAATCCAGCAACGCCGCCCGGCGCTGACGCGGCGGCCAGCGGATGCCCGGCGGGACCATGATCACGCCCTTGCCGCCGCCGAGCGGCAGATCGGCTACGGCGGCCTTGAACGTCATCGCGCGCGACAGGCGCAGGACGTCACGGACGGCGAGTCGCGCATCGCCGTACGCCCACATGCGACATCCGCCGAGGGACGGCCCACGGCGCGTCGAGTGAACGGCTATCAGCGTGTACAGCCCGGATCGCCGCCCGCGCCGGACGAGCAACTCTTCGTGCTCGATGGGCTCGAGGTAGGTGTCGGTCAGTTGCTCGTGATCGTCAGGACGGCGACCGCTCCGGCATGTTTGATGTGCCGGCTCAGTCGGATCGGGGTCGCGCCACCGGATGAGCCAATCGACGACGCCGGAATGACGGTCGTGGTCGGTGTCGTGGACGCGGTGGAGACCGTGCTCGGGCTCGTCGTCGAGCTGGGGCTGCTTGTGCCGCTCGTCGGTGAGGAGGTCCCGGATGTCCCGTTGGCGCCCGTCGTCCCGCTCGATCCGCTCGTCCCGCCGGTGCCGGTGCCGGTCGGGACCGTGGACCCGTTGGTGCCGGTCGACGTGGCCGAGGTCGGCGATCCGGCGGTCCCGACGGTCGTCCCGCCGGCGCTCGTCGAGCCCGTCGCCGATGTGCCGGCGGCCGTCGTGGACGACGCTCCGTTCGCGGACGCCGAGCCCGTTGGCGTCGTGGCGCCGCCCACCGGGGTACCGAGATACGTCATGTTGTCCGGGTCGGCCATCTCTGACAGCGGGACCCCGGCCCTGATGGCCGGGGACTTGCCGTGCTCGTGGGAGCTGATCGCGGTCTGCAGGGCGCCGGTTGCCGCGCCGGGCGTGCTCGTGGACGTCGCGATGGCCGGGCCCGTGGGGGTCGACGGTGCGCCTGAACCCGCCGCGGCGACGGCCGGGGCGTCGGCATCGAAGGCGGGGCGGGGCGAGGCGACCGAGCCGGGAGCGGCGTGGGCCGCCACCCGCTGATGGTGAGCGTGCTGCGCCACCGGGGGAGCGATGTGCTGCAACTCGATCGCGCCGCCGGCGGTCACGACCGCCGCCGCGAGAATCGTCACGATGTGGCCGGCGCCGGCCACGGCGCTCACCGAGGCGATCGCGCCGGTGGCCCCGGTCGCGGCCGTCGTTCCGCCACCCGCCACCGCGGTCGAGGCGGCGGCGCCGCCGCCCCCACCGAGGCCGAGCAGCTTCGCGATCACGCCGATCGGCCCGAGCGCGGGCACGAACCCCGCGAGCTGACGGCTGACGCCGCGCACCTCAGAGCGGAACTGGCGGCAGCTCGGGCAGTCACGGAGGTGACGGCGGGTGAGCCCGCTCGCCCGGACGCCACGGTCGTGCGCGACGATCAGGTCCTCGCGAATGTGGTTGCACGAGGTGTCACGCGCATCGTTGGCCTGGGCGAGCCCGACGCGGGCCCGGACGAGCAGCGACTTCACCGCCGGAACCGAAACCCCAAGCGCTCCGGAGACGTCGGCGTACGTCATTCCCGCCAGCTCGCGCATCAGCAGCGCCGACCGCTGCTGATCGGGCAGGCGCTGCACGTCCGCGATCAGGCGGCGCAGAGCGTCGCGCTGCTCCAGCCTGACGACCGGATCGCTGCTCGTCGTCGGAATCGCCGCTGGGAGTTCGTCGGACGGGACCGCCTGCGGGCGCCGGAGCTCGTCGATGCAGCGGTTATGCGCGATCCGGTACAGCCACGCGCGCAACGCCAGATGGCGATCGCTCGCCCGCAGACCCGAGTAGGCGCGAACAAAGATCTCCTGGACCGCGTCCTCGGCGTCGACCGAGGAGCCGGCGAGCATCTGCCGGGTGTAGGCGAACATCCGTTGGCGGTACCGGTCGTGGATGGCGCGAAACGCCTCCTCGCTGCCGGCGCGGAACAGCGACACGAGCTGATCGTCGGACCGGATCCGCATCAGCGGAGCACCGAGTGCGATCCGCGTGCGCGCCAGTCCTACCGATGCTGGGAGAGCGGAAGCTTCCACGGTGAACCCTGACCCATCCTAACGGGTGAGGCCGGCGAAAGTTTCAGATTTGGGCATGTGATGAACGAATATTGACCAATCAGCTCGAACTGGCGGGCGACGCCCGTCCGCCAGGGGGGCCGATCCGCCTGTTGCCGGGACGTTAGAGGCTGCCGGGGCATCCGCGGCCTGCCCAGCTCGGCCGGTACCCTCGGGGCGATATGGACGCCGCGTCGGGCATCGCGTTTCCGGTCGCGTTCGGCGCCGGGTTGATCTCGTTCCTGTCGCCGTGCGTGCTCCCGCTCGTTCCGGGCTACATCTCGGCGGTCGCCGGGGGGCAGCCCGGCGAGATGAGGACGCGGCAGGTGCTCGGGCCGAGCCTCGCCTTCATCGGCAGCTTTTCCTTCATCTTCATCGCGCTCGGGCTGCTGGGGCAGCGGGCCCTGCGCGGCGCCCTCACCGGCCCCGCCGCGCTGAAGGTCTCCGGCGCGGTGATCATCGTCATGGGGATCCTGTTTATGCTCGCGCCGCTCATCCCGGCGCTGGCCCGGGAGTGGCATGTGACCGGCCTGATGCAGCGCGCCGGGCGGGGCGGGCCGGTGCTGGCCGGCGCCGCGTTCGCGCTCGCCTGGACGCCGTGCACCGGTCCCACGCTCGGGGCGATCCTGGCCGTGGCCGGCACCTCGCACTCGGCGGCCCACGGCGCGATCCTGCTCGCGGTGTACTGCGCCGGCCTCGGCGTTCCGTTCCTCATCACCGGGCTCGCGTTCGGCAGCGCCACCTCGGCGTTCGCCGTGATCAAACGCCACTATCCGGTCGTGATCGGCCTGGGCGGCGCGGTGCTGATCACGATGGGCGTGCTCATCTGGACCGGCGAGTTCACGCATCTGAACATCACCGTGAGCAATTGGCTGCAGTCACTCGGGCTGCCCAATCTCAGCGGGGACACCTGATGCGGCGCGGTCCGGTCGTCGGCCTGCTGCTAGCGGCGGGCGCGTCGGTCGCGCTCGCCGCCTGCGGTTCCGGTTCGGCGGCGACGACGACGCGGGCCGCGGCCACTCCGACCACGCCGACGACGAGCACGCCGACGACGAGCACGCCGACGACGAGCACGACCACCACGTCGGCGACGACGGCCCCGGCATCGGGTACATCGTCGGCGGGGACCGCCTCCGCCACCGGCGCAGAACGATCGCGCTCCCGCGGGCGATCCGGCTCACGGGGCTGCGCCGCCGGGCAGGTGGCGGTCTCGGTGGGACAATCCAGTGCCGGGCTGGGCCATCTCGGCGAGCCGCTGCGGTTCGAGAACGTCGGCTCGTACCCGTGCACGCTGTCGGGCTATCCCGGCGCCGCGCTGGTGGGCGCCGGCGGACGCCAGGTGCAGGCCAGGCGCACGCCCAACGGGTACCTCGGGGGTCTGTCGCAATCGAGCATCGCGAACCCGGTCGTGCTCCTGCGCCCCCGGCAGGCGGCATCCGCCCTGCTCGAGGGAGAGGACAGCACCGCCGCCGGCGGGAGCTGCCCGACCGCGACGGCGCTGCTCGTCACCCCACCCAACTCCACGGTCACGTCGCGCGTCGCCCGTCCGCTGTCGATGTGTGACCCGCAGATCCATCCGGTCGTCTTCGGGGTTTCGGGCAGCCTGCCGTAGACGCCGCGGGGCGGTCGCGCCGCGGGGCTGCTCCTCGCGCGAGAAGGTGTTGTCAGGTGGTCGCCGGGCGTGAGGCGAACGTCAACGACGGCAACGAAGGGGGCGCCGGCGGCTCGGGCCGCCCCGGCAACG
>DATCFW010000071.1:0-7073 GCA_036509295.1 Solirubrobacteraceae bacterium
CTCCAGCACCTTCAGCGTCACCGGATCCTGGGGCTCGTCGTGGTTGCGCTCGGCGTGCACGTGCACGTCGATCGCCACCAGCCGGCTCACGTCGATCTGTGCGGTGGCCACGGCCGCGCCCTCAGCCGTACAGCCGCACGAGCGACTCGGCCACCATCGCTGGCTTCTCGGAGCCCTTGACCTCGACCGTGACGCGAAGCTTCATCTGAACCCCGCCGGACACCTCGGACACCTCGAGCACCTCGGCGCCGCCACGCCACTGCTCGCCCACGGGGAGCGGGGCGGGGAACCGGACCCGGTCCAGGCCGTAGTTGACCCCGGTGGTGGCATCGCTGACCGTCACCAGCCGTCCGGTGATCGGGGCGATGAGCGACAGGGTGAGGAACCCGTGGGCGATCGTTCGCCCGAACGGAGACTCCTTGGCTCGTTCCACGTCGACGTGGATGAACTGATGGTCGTCGGTGGCGTCGGCGAACTGGTTGACGCGCTCCTGCTCCATCGTCTGCCATTCGGTGTAGCCGGCGTGCTGACCGACCAGCTCACGCAGGCCGGCCAGAGTTGTGACCAGGCCGGAAGTCTCTGAGGTGCTCACGCTTGTCCTTTGCGGGAATTTTGATCAGATGTCCAGGGTGGGTGGACGCCGGCGCCGGGTGAGCCGGCGGGTGGGGGAACGCTACCAGTGCCCCCGCGCCTGCACCTATGGGGAAATCGGGTCCCGCCCGCCCACGCCGGTAGTTCGCCCGCCCGCAACCGTGGGAACTACTCAACCTTTGCGGCCCCCCGCACCGATAACTGACCCATGAGTGTTGGTGCTGACCCGGAGATCCTGGAAGCGGACTCCCCCGGCAATCACTTCTCGTGCTCGATGAGCGCGGTCCTGATCTCGCGCGTGCGCGAGCAGGGCGGTGATGTCGCGGTGGCCGCGGTCCTGCGCGAGGCCGGCAGCGGCCGCTCGCCCGCGTACCTGGCCGACATCGCCAACTGGATCTCCTTCCGCGAGGCCGTCGCCCTGTGGCGGGCCGGCGCCCGGGTCACCAACCACCCGCAGTTCGCGCGCGGGGTCGGCGAGGATGCCGTCCGCTACCTCCAGGGCTCGCCGGTGGCCGCGCTGCTGCGCTCGCTCGGGTCGCCGGAGGCGGTCTACGGGCAGATGGCCGTGACCGCGACGAAGTACAGCACCGCCAGCACGCTGCAGGCCGGCGCCTGCGGGCCCGGCTTCGCTGAGCTCATCTCGATCCCGGCCCCCGGCTTTCCGCGCGACGCCGATCACTGCGCCTGGACCTGCGGCCTGCTCTCTCAGCCGACGATCCTGTTCGGGCTCCCGCCGGCCACGGTTCATCACGATCGGTGCGCGGCGTACGGCGCGCCGGTGTGCGAGTACCGGGTGACGTGGCCGATCGACGGTGAGGGTGATCGCAACGGCTCGGAGGAGATCCAGGCGCTCCGCGGACAGCTGGACGGCATGAAGGTGCGGCTGGACAGTATGTTCCGCACCGCCTCGGACCTGATCGGCTCCGGCGGGGTCGACGAGGTGCTCGGCCGGATCGCCGACCGCGCTGCGGTCGAGGTCCGGGCGCCCCGCCACCTCCTCGCCGTTCGAATGATGCCCGAGGGCCCGCTGCACTGCCATCACAAGGGGTTCGCGGCGGCCGAGGCCGACGACGTCGCCCAGCGCCTGCTCAACGACGATCTCGGCGACGAGGCGGACTCCTGGCTCGTGGTGCCGGTCCGCTCCAACCGCCGCGAGTACGGCCGGCTGCTGGCGACGGCCGCCGATGGCGCGCGGTTCTTCCCGCAGGAGCGCGAGCTGCTCGAGGTCTACGCCCGCTATGCCGCCAGTGCTCTGGACAGCGCCGCCGCCCTGGTCGAGGTTGAGAGTCGCAACGCCCAGTCCAGCGCACTCCTGGAGCTCGCCCGCGCCCTCGCGGCGTCGGGCACGAGCGCCGAGATTGCGGGCCGGCTGGCCGAGGCCGTTCCGGCGGTGGTCGATTGCGATCGAGTCGTCGTCCATGTCTGGGATCCGGCGCGCGAAATGCTCGTCCGGCAGGCCGTTGCCCCGGCGAGCTCCGACGACGATGCCGCCGCTGCCGCCTTCGCCGTCTGGGCCCCGTTGGCGGGTGGGGCACTGGAGACGCTGATCAGCGATCCAACCACCCCGCTGTTCATCAACGCCCAGAGCGGTGATCCGCGCGTGGTGCGGATCTTGTCCGACCTCGGGTTCGTCTCGACGATCCTCGTGCCGCTGGCTACCGCGACCCAGTTCTTGGGTCTGCTGGCCGTCTCGGTCAAGGACCGGCCCGAGCGCCTGGGCCGGAGTGACGACCTCCTCAACCGCCTGTCCGGGGTTGCCGCGCAGGGAACGACGGCACTCCAGAACGGGCGCCTCGTCGACATGATCACCGACCAGGCGCTGCACGACCAGCTCACCGGACTGGCCAACCGGCTCAAGTTCACCAACGAGCTGCGCAACGCCATGACCCGGGCCCACGAGGGCGCGGAGTCCGGCGCGCTCTTGTACGTCGACCTCGATCGATTCAAGCCGGTCAACGACGAGTTCGGACACGAGACGGGCGACGCGCTGCTGGTCGCCGTCGCCGAGCGCCTGAACCGCAGCACTCGTGACAGCGACATCGTGGCGCGCCTGGGCGGCGACGAGTTCGCCGTGCTGCTCGTCTCGGCCGTTCCGGCCGACATCGAGCGTGTCTGCGAGCGCATCGTCGCCGCCTTCCGCGAGCCGTTCGCGATCGACGGGCATCGCCTCCGGCTCGGCGTCAGCATCGGGCGCTCGGTGTATCCGCTCGACGCCGACGACGCCGACGGGCTGTTGCGCCACGCCGACGCGGCGATGTTCGTCGACAAGCGCGCGCATCAGACGCAGCGGATGCTGGTCCATCAGCGCCCGACCGCCGCCTGAGCCTCGATCCCCCCGGTAGCGGAGATCCAGGCTGACGCCCACCCCGATGAGGCCGACGCCCACCCCGGTGCGAGGACGGGCGGCCGATGCGGGCGCCCGTCCTCGCAGATTCGCCTACCGCACCGTCAGCCGGCGGCGATCGCCGCCCGCGCCGCGGAGGCACCGGCTCCGGTGGCCGGGTTGGCGGCCGCACACTGGCCGACCGACCGCCCGTCGACGGTGTTGCCGAAGCCGCTCAGCGAGGTGAACGGCGCCGGGTTGTTGCCCTCGCACACCAGGTTCTGCTTGATGTGGTTGTCCAAGACGTAGATCGGAACCTGGTTGTTGGTGAGGACGAGGTTGCCGTCGATCTCCTGGGGAGAGCCGTCGAGCGCAGGCCCGGCGATCAGCCACGTTCCCCCGACGGTCGGGTCGCCGACCGTACCGTTGAGCACGACCTGGCCGGCGATCACGCTCGACCCGATCACGCCGCCGTACAGCCCCTTGTTCCAGAGGATGCTGCCGTCGACGGTCGCGCTGCTCAGCCCGAGCGTTCCGGTGTTGTTGCCGACGATCGCGTGGACCGTGCCGGCGAACGACATCGAGCCGGCGTCGTCGGCGGCCGACGGACCGGAGATGGTCCACCCAGTGTCCTCGAACGAGCTGGCGCCGGTGCCGACGAGCAGGCTGCCGCCCACGGTGCCGGTGTTCTCCAGATCGATCGACGAGTCGGCTTGCACCGTCACGTTGCCGCGGACGGTTGAGTTCGACAGGTTGCACGTCTGATCGGGCGGGACGGTGACGTTGTCGTAGGTGCCGCTGTAGAACGGCTGGGCCGATGTGCAGCTGAGGTTGGGGGCCCCGTGGCCACCGCTGGCGAGTGCTCCCGCCGGCAGGGCCAGCAGGCCAAGAACGCTCGCGGCAGCCGCGAGTGGCGCAACAACACGCCTCATAGATGCTCCATTCCGTGGACCGGTGTCCACCGACTCGTGAAGGAAAATGCCCCTGCTCTGCGCCCCGACCCGGAAGCAGTCTCTCAGGTGAGCGAGCTCAAAGTAACTAGAACATTCGTCCAAACTCGACCGGTGCGCTCAAGATTATCCCGGGCGCGCGCACGAGTCGGCTCTGCAGTGCCACCCCCCGATCGGCGGCCGCCACGCCGGCGAGGTGGCGGAGGGGGTGGACAGGGGGACGCCTATACTTGCCCGACCCCGACGAGGAGCGACGCGTGCAGGAAATGGTGATCTACGGCGTGAGCTTCGACATGGTCGGCAAGCAGCCGATCGTGCTGCTCAAGACCGTGGAGAGCAACAAGTTCCTGCCGATCTGGATCGGCCACCCGGAGGCCGCCGCGATCCTGATGAAGCTCCAGGGCGCATCCACGCCCCGGCCGATGACGCACGACCTCCTGTCCGACATGCTCGGCGAGCTCGAGGTCGAGTGCACCAAGGTCGCCGTCACCGAGTTGCGTGAGAACACCTTCTACGCGTCGATCTCCCTGCGTGCGGGCGGCCGCGACCTGGAGATCGACTCGCGGCCCTCCGACGCGCTGGCCCTCGCCGTCCGCTCCGGCGCCCCGATCTTCGCCGCTGACGAGGTCATCACCGAGTCGGCGATCGAGTTCGAGCACGAGGTCGAGGACACCGAGGAGGTCGTCGAGAAGTTCAAGGACTTCCTGGACCAGGTCACCCCGGAGGACTTCGCCTCCGACGAGTAGCCGGCCGGGCGGCGGCGCCCGTCGCGCACCCAGCCGGGGCGGGCTCAGGGCTCGCGTCAGCCTGGACTCAGACTCAGGCGGGCACGACGACTGCGGCCAGCACCCGCTCGACGAGCTCATCAAACGAGATCCCTGCCGCCTCGGCGGCCTGGGGTAGCAGGCTCGTTTCCGTCAGGCCGGGGATCGTGTTGGTCTCCAGCACGTACAGCTCGTCGGTGGCGGCCGCGAGCATCAAATCGACGCGGGCAAAGCCCGCACAGCCGAGCAGCGCGTAGGTGTCCAGCGCGATCTGGCTGGCCTGCTCGGCCAGCGCCTCGTCCAGCTGCGCCGGGCACACGAACCGGGTGCGGCCGATCTCGTAACGAGCCTCGAAGTCGTAGAAGTCCTCCTGCTCGGGAACGGCCTCGACGATCGGCAGCGCGACCGGCGGCCGCCCGGGTTCGGCGGCCTCCAGGATCGACACGGCTAGCTCACGCCCGGCGACATAGCGCTCGAGCAGCACCTTGCGGTCATAGGAGAAAGCCGCGACCAGCGCCGTCGGGACGTCGGCCGCCGTGCGCGCGAACTTGATCCCCAGCGCCGATCCCTGCCGGGCCGGCTTGACCACGATCGGGAACTCGAGGCGATCCTCGATCGCCGGCAGCGCCTGGGCGGCTCCGAGCGCCCCGAGTGCGGTCTCGTTGAACGCATAGAAGTCCGGCGTCGGGATGCCGTGATCGCGCATCGCGTGCTTGGCCAGCACCTTGTCGGCGGCGCGGATGCAGGCCGAGACGCCCGAGCCCGTGTAGGGAATGCCGAGCACCTCCAGCAGCTCCTGCACGGTGCCGTCCTCGCCGTCACGTCCGTGGAGCGCCACGAACGCCATGTCGGGCCGCGTCGTCGTCAGCCGCGCCACCAGGTCCGGTCCGACATCGATCGGCACCACGTCGTGGCCGAGGCGCTCAAGCGCGTCCTGCACGCGGGCCCCGGAGCGCAGTGACACCTGGCGCTCGAGCGAGCGCCCGCCCTTGAGCACCGCCACGCGCATCATCCGGCGCGGGTGCGCTTTGCCGGCAGGGTGAGGATCTTGGCCAGCTCGTCCTCGGTGTGCGCTGCCGGTTGCGCAGCGGCGCCGCGCGCGGACGGGCCACGGTAGGCGGGGATGTCCGCCCGGGGGGCGCCGGCGTCCTGGCGGGGTGGCTCGGAAACGGCCCCACCCACCCCGGTCAGGGTGCCGTACATCGCCACCTGCTCGCGGACGACCTCGCCGATCCGCCGGATCCCCTCGCGGATCGCGTCCTCGTCGACGCCAGAGAAGTTCAGCCGCATCGCCGATCCGCCGCGACCGTCGACGAACGCCGCCCGGCCGGGCACGAACGCGACCTCCTCGCGCAGGGCCCGCGCCAGCAGGTCGGTGGTGTCGATGTAGTCGGGCATCGTCGCCCAGATGAACAGGCCGCCCTGCGGGTGGGTCCACTCGGCCTCGCGCGGGAAGTGCTCGGCCAGCGCGTCGAGCATCACGTCGCGCCGGCGGCGGTAGATCTCGACCAGCGAGCCGAGATAGTCGCCCCACGGGCCGGAGTCGAAGTAGGCGGCGACGAAGTACTGGGTGATCGGCGAGGAGCAGAGGTCCGTGCCCTGCTTGCCGCTCTGCATCTGGTCGAGAATCGGCGCGGGCGCCACCGCCCAGCCGAGTCGCACCCCGGGGGAGAGGATCTTGGAGAACGTGCCCGTGTAGATCACGAACTCGTCGTCGAGCGAGTAGAGCGTCGGCAGCGGCTCGCCCTCGTAGCGCAGCATCCCGTACGGGTTGTCCTCCATGATCAGCAGCTCGCGCTCGCGCGCGATCCGGATCAGCGCGCGTCGGCGCTCCAGCGACATCGTCACCCCGGCGGGGTTCTGGAACGTCGGCACCGAGTAGAGGAACTTCGGTCGGCGTCCCTCGCGCTCCAGCGCGTCGAGCGCGGTCTCGAGCTCGCCGATCCGCATCCCGTCGTCGTCGAGCGCGATCTGCACCACCTCGGCCTCGTAGGAGCAGAACGTCGGGATCGCGCCCGGGTAGGTCGGCGCCTCGGCGATGATCACGTCGCCGGGGTCGATCAGCGCCTTGCAGAAGAGGTCGATCGCCTGCTGGCCACCGGTGGTGACGAGCAGGTCCGAGGTGCCGATCCGCATCTGCTCGGCGGCCATCACCTCGATGATGCAGTGCTTGATCACCTCCGAGCCGTCGGTCGGCCCGTACTGCAGCGCCCGCGCGCACGACTGCGCGGCGACCTGACCCATCAGCGCCGCGTAGGAGTCCGACGGGAACGTCGAGGTGTCCGGCAGGCCGCCGGAGAGCGAGATCACGTCATCGCGCTCGGTGAGCGCCATCAGGTCCCGCATCGCGGAGGACTGCATCGCGCGGGTGCGGGAGGCGAACAGGCCGCTGTAGCGATCGAAGCCCCGGGTGCGGGAGGATCCGGCCCGCGGCCACTTGCCCGA
>DATCFW010000072.1:0-10039 GCA_036509295.1 Solirubrobacteraceae bacterium
TCATGTCGTCGTCACGGCCGTCGACGAACAGGCGTCCCTCGGCGTCGAAATGACCGAAGTCGCCGGTGGCCATCAGCCCGGCGTGGCGATCCTTGTCCCCTCCGCCGGTGTACCCCTCGAACAGCATCTCGGAGCCGACGAAGATCCGCCCGGGCAGGCCGCCAGCCACCTCGTGGGCATGCTCGTCCAGGATCCGGACCACGGTCCCGCGCGGCGGACGGCCGGCGGTGCCCGGCGCGGCGCGCAGGTCCGCCGGGCCGGCGATCGCCCGCACCGCCCGGTCGGGGCGCGAGGGTCTCAGGATCCCGGCCCGGGCCAGCGTCCCGGCTACGTGCAGCCCGTCCGCGATCGCGACCGCCATCGTGCTCATCCAATCAGTTTGCGGCGCCCGGCAGCCCTCCCGGGGCGGACGGGCGCCTGGCCACAGCGTGGATCGCCCCGAGCGGCGATGATTACGCGCGATGTCGGACTGGTTCGCCACCTACGGCTTCGCCGAGGTCCACGATGGGCTGCTCACCGGCGCGTACCCACTCGACGCCGAGGATGTCGGGCTGCTCGCGACGATGTCGGTCACCCATGTCCTGAACCTCGTCGAGGACCAGGAATATCCGCCGGGCCGGCGTTTTCTCGTCGCGGCGGCGCTGCGCGAGGCGGGCATCGACGAGCACCGGATGCAGCTGACCGACTTCGGCCGGCTGCCCGCCGATCGCCTGGAGGAGGCGGTCCAGCTCGTCGTCTCCTGGCTCAAGACCGACGCCCTCAGCTACGTGCACTGCCGGGCCGGCTGGCAGCGCTCGGCCGCGGTCGCGACGGGCGCGGTCGCCGTGTACGACGGACTCGGGATCGAGCAGGCCCTGGATTTCGTGCAGCAGCGCAAGCCCTCGGCCGATCCGCTGCCCCACCAGCGAGACGACCTGCGCACCTGGTGGCGCGAGCGCAGCGGGCTTCAGCCCCGCCGCTGACCCCCTGGGGTGTTGGTCAGGCACGACGGGTCACATCCGCGCCGCCGACCACCGCCGCCGACCACCGCCGCCGCCGCTAATCGGCGGCGCGCAGGCGTCGGGGCCGGGCCTCCTGCGCCGCTACTCGGCGGCGCGCAGGCGTCGGGGCCGGGCCTCCTGCGCCGCCAGCCCGGGCCCGAGATCGAGCTGGAGCTCCGCGGCGTGGACGCTGCGGGCGCTGACCGTCACCGGCTCGAGCTCGGGCAGCTCGGTCCCCTCGGCGACGGCGCCGTGGTCGGCAAACCGCCGCGCCCCCGGCAGCACCCGAGCCTCGTAGGAGCCGATCGTGTCGTTGTACGCGGTGACGGCGCTGTTGAGTCGGGTGCCGAGCTTGGACAGCAGGGTGGAGAGCTTGACCAGCCGCGTGTGCAGCTCCCGGCCGAGGTCGGAGATCTCCTGGGCGGACTCGGCGACGCGCTCCTGCTGCCATCCGTAGGCGACGGAGTGCAGGAGCGCCAGCAGGATCGTCGGCGTCGCGATCAGCACCCGGCGAGTCATCGCGTCCTCGATCAGCGTCGGATCGACCTCGAGCGCCGCGCTGTACAGGTGCTCGCCGGGCAGGAACATCACGACCATGTCGGGGGCCGACTCCAGCCCCGACCAGTACGCCTTGTCGGCGAGCGCCTTGACGTGCTTGCGCAGCAGCCGGGCGTGGTCACGCAGATGCTGCTCGCGCTCGGCGTCGTCGCGGGCCTGGTAGGCGTCCAGGACGCCCTGCAACGGCGCCTTGGCGTCGACGACCACGTGCTTGCCGCCGGGGAGGTTGACGATCAGATCCGGTCGCAGCGTCCGCTCGTCCCCGGCGAACGACGACTGCTCGGTGAAGTCGCAGTGGCGCACCATGCCGGCCAGCTCCACCACCTTGCGCAGCTGCATCTGACCCCACTGGCCCCGAGTGTTGGGCTTGCGCAGCGCCGTGACCAGCGCGCCGGTCTCGGTGCGCAGGCGGTCACCGGTCTCGGTCAGGGTCTTGAGCTGGGCCTCGAGCCGCCCGCGTGACTCCCGCCGCTCCTGGTCCAGGCGCAGCAGCTGGCTGTCCACCCGGCCGAGCTGCTCCTTGAGCGGCGCCACGAGCTGCTCGACCGCCTGGTGGCGCTTGTCGAGATCGCCCTTGGCCTCGGTCTGCACGGTCCGCAGCTGAGCGCGGGCCAGCTCGGTCAGCTGCGACATGCTCGACTGCAGCGCCTCGGCGCTGAGCACCTTGAACGACGCCGACAGCCGCTCTTGGGCGTCGGAGATCGTCGCCAGCCGCTCGGCGCCGCGCTCACGTTCATGCCCGAGATCCGCCTGGGCCTTGACGAGGTCGCGCTCGAGCTCGCCGGCGCGAGCCGCGTCGGCGGTCAGCGCGCGCAGGCGCGGCGCCAGCGCGGCGGCGATGACGCCCGCGCCGATGATCACGCCGAGGGCAAGCCAGAGAGCGTTCATGTCGGCCCATGAGCATGGCGCCGGCGGCGGACGGAACCGCGGGGGCCGGGGATCCCCGGATGAGCGATCGATTGATCCCCCGGCGGCCCGACGGCCCGGCGTCCCGACGGCTCGGCGGTCGCGGCAGCCCGACGGCCCGGCAGCCCGACGGCCCGACGGCCCGGCGTCCCGGCGTCCCGGCGGTCGCGGGTCCGGGGCAGCCGATCGGCAAACGTCCCAGATAACAGCGCCACGCGGCGCGGCGGGACGTTGACTGTCGTGACGGCGGCAAACGCCCCACCGTCGGGGGCCCCGACGGGCACTGGGACGTTCGCAGTCCTGGTGACGGCCAACATCCCAGCCAACCCCGCTGCCGCGGCCGTTGGGACGTTGCCGGCGCCCGGGATGGTCGGATCGCGCCGCGACGGATGACGGCGCGCAGCCGGAGTCCGTCCTCCTCGACAGCTGCCGTTCCTGCCTCGCGCCCGAGGGGCGACCCCGCGAGGCCAGGGGCGCCGAGGCGAGGCCAGGGGCGGCGAGGCGAGGCCAGGGGCGGCCCCGCGAGGCGAGGGGAGGCGAGGACTAGGAGACTTCGGCGGGCTCGTCCTTGCCCGCGAGGCGATCGCGGCCGCGCTGGACGGCCGCAATGAACTTGCTGAGATTGACTTCGAGCGTGTTGAGGATCTCGTCGGCGTAGTCCTCGGCGCCGAGACGGATCTCCCGCTCACGGGCGCGGGCGTCCTCGATGATGTCCTCGGCGGCGCGCTCGGCCTGCTTGGTGATCTCCTCGTCGGAGATGAGGCGCTCCTGGCGCTCGCGGGCCTCCTTGACGATCCGCTCGGCCTCGCGCTTGGCCTCGGCGAGCATCTCCTGGCGCTCCTTGACGATCCAGCGCGCCTGCTTGATCTCCTCGGGGATCGTGGCGCGCATCTGATCGAGGATGTCGTAGATCTCCTCCTTGTCCACGCGGACCTGGTCGGTCAGCGGGACCGGCTTGGCGTTGTGGACGAGGTCGTCCAGCTTGTCGATCAGTACCAGGACATCCATTTCGCAACCTCTGTTTCGTTACCGGCCGAGCCGATCCTTCAAGGCCTGCGCCACCTCGTCGGGCACCAGATCGTCGATGTCACCGCCGAATGTGGCCAGCTCCTTGACGCCACTCGACCTCAGGAAACTGTACTTGGGCGACGCCATCAGGTAAACGGACTCGATATCGGGCGCCTGGCGGCGGTTGAGCTGATTCATCTCCAGCTCGTACTCGAAATCGGAGATTGCGCGCAGACCCTTGACCACCGCCATCGCCTGCTTCTCCCGAGCGAACTCCACCAGCAGGTTGGAGAACGTCTCGATCGAGATGTTCGGCAGATCACGGGTGGCGTTGCGGACGAACTCGATGCGCTCCTCGGCGGCGAACAGGGTTCCGCCCTTGCGCCACGGCAGATTGACGATCGCCACGATCACCTCGTCGTACATCCGTGACGCCCGGGAGATGACGTCGAGATGGCCGTAGGTGACCGGGTCAAAGGTGCCCGGGCAGATGGCGATGCGGTTATCGAGCGGCATGGATGGCAATCAGGGTGTCGCCGTAGCGGCGTTGGTCCAGCGCCGGGAGCTCGAGTCCCAGAGGGCTCCGGCGGTCACTTTCGGCCACTACCCGCGCATCGGCTGCGAGAATCGGCCTCAGTGCCGTGGTCAGCTCCCCTCCGAGGGTGCTCGCCTGACGGTATGGGGGATCGACGAACACCAGATCGTATTGACGAGCGTCGTGGCGTGCGGCCTGGAGCCATCGCAGCGCCGGCTGCATGATCACCTCGGCGTCGATCGCGAGCGTCCCCAGGTTGCGCCGGATGGCGGCGATCGCCGGTCGCGCGGAGTCCACCAACGTCGCCTCGAGGGCCCCGCGCGACAGCGCCTCAATCGCCAGCGCGCCCGACCCCGCGAACAGGTCCAGGACCCGCGCCCCGGAGACGTCACCGAGGATCGAGAACAGCGCCTCGCGGACGCGATCGGACGTCGGCCGGGTCGACCGGCCCGGCGGGGCCGCCAGCGGCCGCCCCCCGTAGGCACCGGCGATCACGCGCATCGGCTCGCCCGACCGGCGACCCGACCGGCGACCCGACCGGCGACCCGACCGGCGACCCGGCCGGCGACCCGACCGGCGACCCGACCGGCGACCCGACCGCCGGCGGGCGCAGGAGGGGTTGGCGTGTTTCTTTGCCTAGAGCTAAGAAACACGCCAACCCTCCCGGGAAATCACGCCCGGATCGGCGCGCGCGCCTCGTCGCCGAACACGCCGGCAAGCGCCTCGGCGAGCAGCGCATGCTCGGGCAGCTCCAGCGACGGGTCCTCCGCGGCGATCACCTCGGCGCGCATCCGAGCGCGCTCCTGGAGCTCGCGGTCACGCGGCAGTTCGGCCACCCGGAACTGAGCCAGCCCGCTCTGGCGCACCCCGACGAGCTCCCCCTCCCCCCGGAGCTCCAGATCGATCTCGGCCAAATGAAAGCCGTCGACGTGCTCGGCCAGCGCCCGCAGCCGGGCCGACCCCTTGGGGCCGAACAGCAGGCACAGGGACGCATGCTCCCCCCGGCCGATCCGGCCGCGGAGCTGGTGAAGCTGGGAGATCCCGTAGCGATCGGCATCCTCGACCAGCATCACGGTGGCGTTGGGCACGTCGATCCCCACCTCGATGACCGTGGTGGCCACCAGCACGTCGGCCTCCCCGGCGGCGAACGTCCGCATCACGCCGGCCTTCTCCGCCGGCCGCAGCTGCCCGTGCATGAGCACGACCCGAAAGTCGCGCAGCTCCCCGGTCCGCAGCCGCTCGTACTCGGCGGTGGCCGCGCGGACGGCCAGCGCCTCTGACTCGGACACCAGGGGGCAGACGACGAACGCCTGGCGCCCGGCGCGCAGCTCCTCGCGGATCCGGTCATAGGCCCGCACCCGCTCGGCCTCAGTCGAGCAGACGAACGTCTCGATCGGCTGACGGCCCTGGGGCAGTTCGCGCAGCACGCTGAAGTCGAGATCGCCGTACTGCGACAGCGCCAGCGTCCGCGGGATCGGCGTGGCCGTCATGTGCAGCACGTGGGGGCTGCGATCCGCGCCCGCCTTGGCGTCCAGCGCGGCGCGCTGGCGCACCCCGAACCGGTGCTGCTCGTCGA
The DNA here is from genome assembly GCA_036509295.1 of Solirubrobacteraceae bacterium. GTDB lineage: Bacteria > Actinomycetota > Thermoleophilia > Solirubrobacterales > Solirubrobacteraceae > Palsa-465. The sequence continues at coordinate 5,564 of DATCFW010000072.1, forward strand.
TCACCGCCACCGCCAGGGACGCGAACCGCACCGGATCCTCGATCAGCGCGTGGGTGCCGACGATCAGGGACAGCTCCCCGCTGCCCAGGTGCCCGAGCAGCTCGGCGCGCCGGCGGCCCGGCGTCGAGCCCGTGAGCAGGCCGATCGGGATCGCCTCCCCGGGCATGAGCGCCTGGATGGTGGCGAAATGCTGCTCGGCCAGCGGCTCGGTCGGCGCCATCAGCGCACCCTGGTAGCCCTGCTCGATCGCCCGCAGCAGCGCGTACAGCGCCACCACCGTCTTGCCCGAGCCCACCTCGCCCATCAACAGGCGCTGCATCGGGCGAGTGAGCGCGAGGTCGGCGTCGACGTCGGCCATCGCCCGGCGCTGATCTCCGGTTGGCGCGAATGGCAGCATCTCGGCGAGCCAGCGCGCGCTCAGCGCGGGCTCGCCGTCCAACGCCGGGGCGGCGCTGCCGGCGCTGCGCAGCCGCCGCCGGCGCAGCAGCGCCAGCTGGACGAGCAGCAGCTCGTCAAATGCGAGCCGGCGCCGCCCCAGGGCCTGGTCCTCATCGCCCCCGAGGTGCAGCGCCGTCACCGCGCAGCGCCGGCCGGGGAGTCCCTCCCGCGTCCGCACCGCGGCGGGCAGGGGCTCGGGCACGTCCTTGAGCGCACCGGCGTGCTCGCGAACCAACGCCAGGATCTGTGTCGATGACAGCCCCTCGGTGGCGGCGTAGTGCGCGACGCCCTCGTCGCCGGCGGCGGCCTCGGTGGTCCGGGCGTGGCCTTGGACGCGGAAGCGGTTGCGGGCCTCGAACTTGCCGTGGAGCACCAGCCGGGTGCCCGGCGGGTACTTCGACGCGAGCCACGGCTGGTTGAAGAACGTCGCCTTCATCGCGCCGCTGCCGTCGGCGACGGTGGCCTCCACCAACGGCCGCATGCCCCGTCGGCGCACCGGCCGCGAGGCGATGGCCCGCACCTCCACGACCACGGTCGCCGTCTCACCCGCCACCAACTGCCCGACCGAGCGGGCCTCGCGGCGATCGCGGGGGATGTGGGCCAGCAGATCCCCGACCGTACTCAGGCCCAGGACGACCGCGGCCTTCTCGGCCTTGGCGTGGTCGAACTGCAGCGGCGCGGCGAGTACGGAGGGCCGCGGGTAGCGGATGAGGGCCTCCGCCAGCTCCGCGCCGCTCAGCGCGCGGGACTCAGAGAACGCGGTAATCGTCATCGCGGCGGCGATGATGACCGCAACGGCGGTCGGTCACGCTCCCAGTGGCCCACCGACCCCGCCACACTCGGCGGAGAGCAGCCACCCTCACTCGGCGGAGAGCAGCCACCAGTAGCTCGGCTGCCCGCCCTCGGACAGCTCGAGCTCGGCGTCGCCGCCGACGAGCGCGTACACCGCTGCGTCGTCGAGCGGAGCGTCGACGCCCCGCAGGCACGTGATCAGCTCGGCGTCCTGCGCGAGCTGGTCGAGCACGTCGCGCAGGGTCTCGGTGGGCGAGCCCCACGCCACCAGCTCCTCCTCGACGTAGCCGACGGCGTCGCCGGCGTGGAAGCGGCCCTGGGCGTCGTCGCGCGCGGCCGGTGCGACCGCGCCGGTCCGAACGCCGTCCAGGGTGGCGAGCATCGCAGCCGCGTTGTCGACCGCGCGGCGCTCCGGGTCGAGGCTGACGGCGGCGGCGAGCCCGGCCTGCGGGGAGCGCGTGGCAACGACCGACACCGTCTTCTCCGACAGCTCGGCGGCCCGTTCGGCGGTCATCACCACGTTCGGGCTGTTGGGCAGGACGACGACCTCCTCGGCGGCGACCGTGTGGATCGCGGCCAGCAGGTCATAGATGGACGGGTTGAGCGTCGGTCCGCCGTCGAGCACGCCGACGCCGAAGCCGGCGAACAGGTCCGCCATCCCGTCGCCGTTGACGACCGCCAGCGCGCCGCAGACGGTCACCGACCCGCTCGCGCCCGCGGCGTCGAGCCGCTCGTCCCGGCGCTGGACCTGCTCGCGCATGTCGGCGACGTCGAGGTGCGAGACGACGCCGGCGTCCGCGAACAGCGCGGTGGCGGCATCGGGATCGTCGGTGTGGACGTGCACCTTGAGCGTCGTCGGATCGCCAACGACGAGCACCGAGTCGCCGATTCGCTCCAGCGCGCCGACGAACCGGCGCTGCTCGAGCCCCGTGCCGGTCACCGCGAAGTTCGTGCAGTAGCGGTACGTCGTCGAGGCGTGCTGAGGGTGGGTCACCCGGGCGGCCCGGTGATGCTCGAGCTGGGGCGGCTCGGACCCGCGCAATCCGCCGACGATCCCGGCCAGCAGGACCGTCAGCCCGTAGCCGCCGGCGTCGACCACGCCCGCGTCGCGCAGCACCGGCAGCAGCTCGGGACCACGCTTGACCGACTCCTCGCCGGCCTCCAGCGCGCTCTGGATCACTTCGGCGATGACGAGATCCTGCTCGCCGGCGGTGGCGTCCTCGCCGAGCCGAGCGTCGGACATGTGGGCGATCTCGGAGGCGACACGGTGGGCCATCTCCCGCACCACGGTGAGGATCGTGCCCTCGGCGGGGTCGCGAACCGAGCCGTAGGCCTGATCGGCGGCACGGGCCAGCGCGGCGCCGATCAGAACCGGGTCGACGAGCTCGCCGGGCCGGCTGATCAGCTCCTCGGCAGCGCCCCGGATGAGCTGGGAGAGGATCACGCCACTGTTGCCCCGGGCGCCGAGCAGCGCCGCCCGGGCCACCGAGGAGACGATCTCATCGCGGCCGATCTCATCGATCGTGCGGCCCTCGGAGGCGCCGGCGAGGCGATCGAGCTCCTGGAGCACCGCGCGGAGGGTGAGCACCATGTTGTCGCCGGTATCGCCGTCGGCGACCGGGAACACGTTGAGGTCATTGACCTCTTCGCGGCGGGCTTCCAGCGCCGCCAGGCCGGCCTCGATCAGCGCCCGGAAGCGAACGATGCTCGGATCGGACACTCCGGTCTGGTCCGTCGCTCGCCCGGATGCGGCCACGGCGAACGGCTCAGCGAGCTTTGGTGATCTTGCCGGCCTTGAGGCAGCGCGTGCAGACATACACACGCCGCGGGGTGCCGCCATCGTCGATCCGGACCCGCTGGAGGTTCGGATCGAAGCGGCGCCTGGTCGCGACCATGGAGTGGCTGCGGTTATTGCCGAACGACGGACCCTTCGCGCAGACGTGACAGACCTTGGACATCGCGAGCAGTATAGGAGACCCCGCGCGGTTCGCGATCTCGGCCGGCGCGGTTCGCGATCTGACCCGGCGCGGTTCGCGATCTCGCCATGCGGGGGTCGCCGCCGACCCGTACCATCGGTACCCTGATCGTGGATTTGCCAACGAGCCAGCCGGGTACAGAGCACTCCTGATGGGTTCTAGCGGGCAGCCTCGGGCGGAGCCCTCCTCGCTGAAGCTTCCGGAGCGCTACCGGGCTCTGCGCCACCTTGCCAGCGGTGGCATGGCATCGGTGTGGTGCGCCGACGATCTCACGCTCGGGCGGACCGTCGCCGTCAAGGTGCTGGCCGAGCGCTTCGCCCATGACGACATCGCCGTGCGACGGTTCAAGCGTGAGGCGCGGGCGGCGGCCCGGGTATCGGCCCATGCCCACGTGGTCACGATCTACGACGTCGGCGATCTCGAGCCCGAGGTCCGGGGGGGCGGTCCCGGCCGGGCCTTCATCGTCATGGAGTACCTGGCCGGCGGCACGGTCGCCGACGCCATCCGGGTCGGCGCGGTTCGTCGCCAGGAGGCGGTCCGTTGGATCCGCGAGGCCGGCGCCGCGCTCGACCACGCGCACACCCGCGGGATCGTCCACCGGGACATCAAGCCGGCCAACTTCCTGCTCAACCGCAGCCGCGTCCTGCACGTCGCTGACTTCGGCATCGCCCGGCTCGTCTCCGAGGACACGATCACCACCGCCGGCGAGCTGTTCGGCACCGCCGCCTACCTGTCGCCCGAGCAGGCCCTCGGACGTGAGGCCACCGGCGCCAGCGACCGGTACGCCCTCGCGGTCGCCGCCTTCGAGCTGCTCGCCGGCGAGCGCCCGTTCGGCGCCCAGCACTTCGCCGCCCAGGCCCGCCAGCACATCGAGGACCCGCCGCCGAGCGCCTCGCAGCGCGACCGGACGCTGCCCCTGGCGGTCGACGACGTTCTCATCCGGGGCATGGCCAAGCAGGCCGACGAGCGGTTCGACACCGCCGGCGAGTTCGTCGACGCGCTCGAGACCGCCCTGTCCGGCGGGGTCCCGGTGACGATGCACTCGCCCGCGCCGCCGCGCCGGGAGCGTGTGTCCGGACGCTATCTCGGCGCCGCCGCCGCGGCCGCCTCGGCCGCCTCGGCCGTTCGCGGTCCGTCCGGCGACGATGACGCCACCACCCGGACTCGTCAGGGCAACGCGGCCCACCGCCCCGCGGGCCGCCGCCCGCGCCTCACGCTTGAACCGTCGCACGGCGATGTCGTCATGGGCGAAGCGCTCGGCCAGCACCTT
>DATCFW010000073.1:0-2862 GCA_036509295.1 Solirubrobacteraceae bacterium
CTGGGCCCGCGCGGCGGCGTACAGCAGCGCCTCGGCGCGCGCGCCGATCGTCGCCACCGGATCCTGGACCAGCTCGCGGATCCGCTCGGCGGCGCGAACACCGCCCGGCTCGCGCAGGAGGATCACGTCGATTGCTCGGTCCTCGAGCGCGGTGACGAGCGCGGACGCCAACGTCGACTTTCCCGCTCCGTCGATTCCCTCGATCGTGATCAGCCGGCCGCGCGTCATCGGTGGCGCCCGACGTTATCGAGGTGCCGACGGGGCGGCGGGGCGGCGGCGGCGGGGCGGCGGGGCGGCGTGGCGCGGACTAGGATCGATCTCGTGCTCGCCGAGCTCGAACGACACCCCCATGCTCGCGCGGTTCTGGCGCCCGCGTTGGGCGTCCCGGCGCGGCCGTCGCACGCGTACCTGTTCCACGGCCCGGGGGGATCGGGCAAGCGAGCGGCGGCGCGGGCACTGGCCGCCGAGCTGCTCGCCGAGGCGTCCGCGAATCCGGACGGCGCCCGCGCGCGCGTGCGGTCCGGGGCCCATCCGGACCTGACGTGGGTCGTTCCGAGCGGCGCCCACGAGATGCTCGTCTCCGACATCGCCGGCCCGGTGATCTCGGCGGCAAGCAGGACCCCATTCGAATCGACCCGTCGGGTATTCGTCATCGAACGCGCCGACGAGCTCGGCGACGAGGCCGCCAATCGGATGCTCAAGACCCTTGAGGAGCCGGCCGCGTTTGTGCACCTGATCCTGCTCACCGATCGACCGGGTGAGATCCTGCCGACAATTCGGTCCCGCTGCCAGGCAGTCCGGTTCGAGCCGCCCAGCGAGGATGACGCGGCGGCGGAGATCACGGCGCTCGGGATCGAGCCATCGGCGGCGAGGGCGTGCGTGCGCCTGGCGCTGCAGGACGCCGACCGGGCCCGGGAGCTGGCCGGCCCCGAGGGTCAGGCGCTGCGTGCGGCCGCTGAGCGCTACGCCCGATCGGCCATCGCGGAGCAGATGAACCCGCTGCGCCCGTGGACCGAGCTGCTGGCAGCGGTCCGCGCGCGGGGCGAGGTGGCCGGAGCCGAGCTGGAGGCAATGCTCGAGGCCGAGCTCGAGCTGACTTCCCGCAAGGAGCGCAAGAAGGTGGAGAACGACTGGGCCGAGCGGATCCGGCGCGCGCGCCGCCGGGTACAGACGCGGGCACTCGATCTTGCGCTCCAGCTCGTGTCGCTGTGGTACGCGGACCTCGTCTTCCTCGGCCTGGGGGCGCCCGAGCTGATCCGCAATCGCGATCGTGACGCCGAGCTGCGCGAGGACGCCGGGCTCGATCCGATGCGGCTTCGGGCCGCGGTGGAGCTCGTGGAGGAGACACGCGAGCGCTTCGCACTCAACGTCTCCGAGGACCTGGCATGCGAGGCCCTGGCCTATCGCTTGGAACATCTGCTGGCGCGATGAGTCCCGCGCCCCGCGTCTTCCTCCGGGCGCCGGGCCGCCCGGACCGCGAGGAGTTCACCTCCCTGATGCGCTGCAGCCGGGCCTTCCACAGTCCCTGGGCCACCGCTCCGACCGACGATGACCGCTTCGCCGCCTACCTGGCGGACTCCCGCCGGGCTGACTTCGAGGCGATGCTGCTGTGCCGCACCGAGGACGACGCGATCATGGGGTTCTTCAACCTCTCGCAGATCGTCCGCCGGCGCTTGCAGAGCGCCTATCTCGGCTACGCGGTGGGGGAGCCGTTCGCCGGCCAGGGCTACATGCGCGAGGGCATCGAGCTCGTCCTCCGCCACGCCTTCGTTGCGATGCAGCTGCACCGCATCGAGGCCAACATCCAGCCCGGTAACGCCAACTCGCTGGCATTGGCCGGCGGGGCCGGCTTCCGACGCGAGGGATTCTCCCCCCGCTACCTCAAGATCGGCGGCCGCTGGCGTGACCACGAGCGCTGGGCCGTCCTGGTCGAGGAGTGGCGCACCCGGACCGGGGAGCCCGACCTGCCCGACGGCCCCTTCTGACGCGTCGCTACACTGGCCCCCCGCCAGCCGCCGACGTAGCTCAGCTGGTAGAGCACTTCACTCGTAATGAAGGGGTCCCCGGTTCGATTCCGGGCGTCGGCTCTCACAGAAATTACCTGCTTAGAGGTGACTTTCTCCCTCAATCCTGCGGCCAAAACGGTCGCCAAAAGAGCGGCCAAGGGTACGTCAGGGGTACACCGGATTTTCGGAAGGCCGCTAAGTCGGCCCGCGCCTTGTATCCGCTGGGCCGTGACCAGCCATCCGAGGGACCCTTGCGTGAGCTGGCTCAGGATGCTTCTCCCCTCTTACTGAGGAGGGCATTGCCGGGTTCTCGATCGACCTCGGTTCTTGAACAAGTTTTCGAGACCGCGACAGGGGTGGGTCGATCGGGGTTGATTTCCAGGGATTCCTTGGTCACGGCGGCGACTGTGGGGAAGTGGGTGGGGAAGTCTGGGTCTGTCGGAGCTCGGCTGCGCGGTAGGGAGAGCGCGCGGCGCTCTGCGCGTCTGCGCACGGAGGTAGCTCGTTTCTTCTGGCGCTGGGTCGCGATCGGGCCGAGGGGACCGCCGTGATGTGGTCCGTTAAGCGCGAAGCGCCGGGTGGCTGCCCGGCGTTCCGTGGTCATGCAGAAGTTGAAAGCTCGCTGTGCAGTTTACCGGCTCGGGGGACGGATCCGGTGGGCCTTCACGCACGTCGCAGACGTCCGCCGGGTCCTGGAGGTCGATCGTGAGTCGCCAGGCGATCGCCGCGGCGTTGGCACGCGAGGACCTGACGGGAGGGGAGCGGCTGGTGGCGTTCTCGCTGGCTAGCTTCGCTGGCCGCGACGGTCGTGCGTGGCCCGGCGCGCCGGCGGCCGCTGCGCGCGCTGGGCTGAGTC
>DATCFW010000074.1:0-8115 GCA_036509295.1 Solirubrobacteraceae bacterium
AACTCGTCACCGCCGAGCCGCGCCACCAGGGCCGCCGAGCCCATCGCCGAGACGAGCCGTGGCCCGAGGTCACGCAGCAGCGTGTCGCCGCAGTGGTGCCCAAGCGTGTCGTTAATGTCCTTGAACCGGTCGACGTCGAGCAGCATCACCACGAACCCCTCGCCATGGGTTTCCGCGGTGGCGATCCGCTCGGCTACCACCTCGCGGAAGCGCTCGCGGTTGGCCAGGCCGGTGAGCTCGTCGGTGGCGGCCATCCGCCGCAGCTCCTCGCTGCGGTGCTTGGACACGAGCAGCTGGCCGACCAGGTACTGAAAGACGATGAACATCAGGCCGACGACACCGAGGCCGGCCAGGCCGAGCTCGTGGGCCAGATAGACGGCGCTCATCGCCAGCAACGCTGAGAACATCTCGGCCGAGAGCAGCGGCATGAACTCCTCACGCGTCTTCTGCACCACCGACCCGCGCTCCAGGTAGCAGACGAACCCGGCGACGACGAGGAAGTTCGCGCAGACGCCGACCAGGAAGGCCGCGAACACGAGCAGGTAGTACGCCACCGCGCCGGGAACGGCATGGGTCACGTGGGTTGCCCCGGCGAAGATCAACCCCGCCAGCAGCGGGTAGGCGGCGAACGTCGCCAGGTTGTTGCGGAAATGGTGGGGTGCCTCGCGGGAGTGCCACCAGCCGATCGCGATCGACAGCACGCCGATCAGCGCGGCGGGGCCGCCCCCCAACAGCACCGCGCCGAGCATCAGCCCCAAGCTGCTGCCCGACACCCGCATGGCGCTCGGCCCCATGCGAACCGAGGTGAGCTCGCTGATCACCGTGAACGCCGTGATCATCACCAGCGGCCAGACCCGCCACTGATACCAGCCGGCGGTGAGGACGACGAACGCGGTCACGGCCGCCAGCACGCCGACCTGGGCGGCGGCGAGTCCCCGGGTCGGCTCCCGGGTCGCCGGTCGCGATCGGGCATCCGTGCCACGCGAGTCCATTTCCCCTATATCGGCCCGAGGGCCCCGGTCCTGAACCCGACCGTCCAGTCATCTGGACGCCGGCTCAAGAAACGATCGGCCACTGCCGATCATCGCCCTGACGCACAAACAGAAAGCGGAGGGGCCGCCGCTAAACGAACCCCTCCGCCGAGCATTTATTCAGCCACCCTTGAAGGACACGTTTTCTCCTTGCCGGGACGGGACGTGGACGTAAAGCACGCTGTTGCCAACGTGGCGCCGGACTCTACTTCCGTGCGCCATGTTTGGCTACCCCCTTTTTGGGGTATTGGCGGGGTCGGCCTGCGCACCGTCCCGTGACCCGCCATCCCGGCGCTCGCGCGGCCGATACCCGCGAGCCCAGGGCCCGGACAACCCCGCGCCGTCAGGACCCGATGACCGCCCCGAACGCGTCGGCGCCAATGTTGCCGCCGGACAGCACGACGCCGATCCGCTGACCGCCGGTCACCGGCACGACGCCCGCCAGCACCGCCGCCAGTGCGCAGGCGCCACTGGGCTCGACGACGAGCTTGCACCGCTCGAACAGCAGCCGCATCGCCGCCCGAATCTGGTCGTCGGTCACCGTCACCACCGCGCTCACCAGCGTCTGGATGATCGGCCACGTCAGCTCGCCCGGCGTGGAGGTCTGCTGACCGTCGGCGATCGTGCGGCCCACGACGACTTGCTCGCGCTGCCCGCTCGCCAGCGACCGCGCCACGTCGTCGGACGCCTCCGGCTCCACCCCGATCACCCGGGTGCCCGGTGACAGCGCCGCCGCCGCCGTCGCGCAGCCGGAGATGAGCCCGCCCCCGCCGACCGACACGACGAGCGCGTCGAGCGCCGCCGGTCCGGTCTGACCGAGCAGCTCGAGCGCAACCGTCCCCTGGCCGGCCATCACCAGCGCGTTGTCGAACGGGTGCACAAAGGTCAGCTCCCGCTCGGCGGCCAGCGCCCGCCCGAGCGCCTCCCGGTCGTCGCGGTAGCGATCGAACTCGATCACCTCAGCGCCGTAGCCCTCGGTAGCCGCCCGCTTAAGCGCCGGGGCGTCGGACGGCATCAGGATCACCGCCCGCGTTCCGCACAGCCCGGCGGCGATCGCCACCGCCGCGGCGTGATTGCCCGAGGACACCGCACACACTCCTCGCTCGCGCACAGCCGGCGCCAGCGACGAGACGGCGTTGTACGCCCCGCGGAACTTGAACGCCCCGCCGCGCTGGAACGTCTCGGCCTTGAGCAGGACGCTCACGCCCGCCAGCGCATCGAGCGCGCGCGAGGTGAGCACCGGCGTGCGGTGCGCCACCCCGTTCAGGCGGGCCGCCGCGTGGCGGACGTCGTCAAAGCCGATCGCCGCCGCCACGACGTCAGCGTCCGCGGTGCACCCGGTCAGGCGCTCCGGTCGGCGTCCCGCATCAGCCGCCCGAGCGGGACCGCCGACAGGTGCCCGGCGCGCAGCCCGGACAGGAGCTTGCCCACCAGCGGCCGCAGCCCGCTCGACTTGGTGAGGCTAAACTCGACGACCTCGCCCGGCCGCAGCGTGCCGAGGGCATCGTCGGCATCCTGGAGGCGGACCGCGCCCTCCACGAGGTTGCCGCCGGCCGCGTGCGCCTCGATCCACTGCCCGAGGCTGGGGCCGTTGGACGCATACAGGAAATGGCGCTGGGAGCCCATCAGATCCAGCAGGCGATCGAGCTCACCGCGGGCGCCGAGCCAGCGCACCAGCCCGCCGTCAGGCAGCCGCGGCAGCGCCTGATCGCCATAGCTGGCGACGCTCGTCAGCACCGGCCACGACGGCTGGCTCACGGCGAACGAGGCGTGGATCCCGTCCTTCGAAAGCGTGCTGGCGAGCCCCGGCACATCGGCGGCGGGCGCGTCGATCAGCACGCCCACCTCGAGCCGGTCGGTCGCCACCGCGGTGACCGGGTTGACGTGGGCGATGTGCGAGGCCAGCGAGTAGGCGGGACCGGCGGTGAGCGTCCAGGCAGCGAGCGCGACCATCACCGCCAGCGTGGCCGCGGCATGCACCGTCCGCACCCGCCAGGCCGGCAGCGCGACAACCCGCCGGTCGCTGGACAGGATCAGCGACGCGGTCGAGGGCCGGCGCGCGAATGAGCCGTCGGGCTCGGACGGCTGCTCGAGCGCCCGCGAAATCGCCGGCTCGAGGTCTGACTCGGTGTGGGCCACCTGCGCGAGCTTGAAGCGCTCAAGTGCCGCGTTGGACGCCCGCACGTGGCCGTAGCCGAAGCCGTAGGAGACGACCGGGCAGCCGCGGATGATCGCCTCGAGCACGGTCAGGCCGACGCTCGAGTGCACGAGGACGTCGGCGGCAGCGAGCACATCGCCCATCCGATCGGTGAACCCCATCACCCGCAGGCGCGGCTCGGCGCCGAAGTGGCCGACGACGCGGGCGCGCAGCCGATCGTTGCGCCCGCACAGGCACAGCACGGTCGCATCCTCGAACCGCAGCGCGGCGCGGGTCGCGCCGAGCAGGTCCCCCACGCCCCAGCCACCGCCAGAGACGGCGATGACGCGTCCGGAGGCGGGCAGGCCCAGCGCGCGGCGAGCGTCGGCGCGCGACCGGGTGGCCAGGAACGCCGGAGCGGTCGGCGGCTTGGCCCAGCGCACGCTACCGGGGCCGGCGATCTGCTCGACCTCCTCGGCCGACTCCGGATGGGTGATGAAGTGCAGATCGATTCCCGGATGGGCCCAGAACTGGAGCCCGGCGAGATCGGTGATCGACGAGTAGCACGGCACCTTGAGCCGGCCCTTGTGGCGCAGTTCGCCGAGCACCGCGGTCACGCCCGGGTAGGTGGAGACGATGACGTCCGGATTGTGAGCGCGGATCAGGCGCATCAGCCCGCGGCGGCCGAAGAACGTCAGCAGCTTGCGGGACAGCCAGCGCGTCGGTCCGAAGTTCATGAACAGCCGGTACTGAAGGTCGAACAGCCACGGCATGAACGTGAACATGAACATGGAGTTCTCGCGCAGCACCTTGGTCAGGATCGGGCCCATCGCCGGCAGGCCGTTGACGATCGAGATGTTCGCGTCGGGGTCCTCGTCGCGGAACTCGCGCGCCACGGCGCGGGCGGGGAGGTCGTGACCCTCACCGATGTCGGCGGAGATGATCAGCACCTGGCGAGGCTTGGCCTCGGCGTCGGGTTCGCCGGCCGGAATGACGGCGGCGCTCTCCCCGTCCTGGGTGGCCTGCGCCTGCTCATGGCGCCAATCGATGTACCGGCGCACGCCCTCGGCGAACGGCGTCGCCGCGGTCCACCCGAGCTCGCGCTGCGCCCGATCCGACGAGACGATCTTGCCGCCGAAGTCACCCGGCCGGGCCGGGGTGTAGACGATCTCGACGTCGCCCATCAGCTCCTGGATCGTCTCGGCGATCTGCTTGATCGTGACCGTCTCGTCGCTGGCCAGGTTGTACACGCGGTTGACGGCGACGTCCTCGAGGCCGAGCGCGACCCCGTCGGCCAGGTCCTCGACGTACACGAACTTGCGCGACTGCATCCCGTCGCCGGCCAAGGTCAGCGGATCGCCGGCCAGCGCCTTGTTGACGAACGCCGGAATGACCGCCGCCTCGCGAGCCCGGGGCCCATAGGGGATCCCGAAGCGCAGGATCGTGTAGTCGATCCCGTACAGCTCCTGGTAGGCCTTGCAGTACAGCTCGCCGGCGAGCTTGGTGGAGGTGTAGAGGTGGCTGGGCGGCGGCAGCAGCGTCTCCTCGTTGACCTCCTCGGGCTCGCAGTCCGAGTAGACCCAGATCGTCGAGGCGTAGACGATCCGCTTGACGCCGGCCCGGCGGGCGGCCTCGAGGACCGCGACCGTGCCGCGGGCGTTGACGCGTTCGGCGTCCTCGGGCTCGGCGTGGACGTCGTTGACGTCGGCGACCGCGGCCAGGTGGGCGACGGCGTCACACGAGTGCAGCGCCCGTTCCAGCGCCTCACGATCGGTGATCGAGCCGAGCACCGTGTCGACCGGGGACTCGGTCCCGCCCGCCCCGGTGTGCCAGGGCGAGGGACGCAGGTCGTAGATGACCGGCTCGTGGCCGCGGGCGCGGAGCTTGTCGACGACGTGGGAGCCGATGAATCCCGAACCACCTGTGACGAGGACGCGCATCAGCTTTCCGGTCTGTAATACAGCGGGACGCACGAGTGGTTTCGCGCCACCCAGTCCGAATTGGGCAGATCGACGTCGTGGCCCATGACGCGATGGCAGGGCTCGTCGTACACGCGGCCGGTCGAACGCTCCAGCCAGTCGAACACGATGTACTTGTAGAGCCCGGACACCATCCCCTCCGGGAGCTCGAGCCGGCTCGGGTATTGATCGTCGAGCCAGCGCCGCGCCGCGTCGTTCTTCCAGCCGACGATCTCGGGCAGCCGCTCGATCTGCACCAGGCCGAGGGCGGCGGTGAACTCGCTCATGCGGAAGTTGAGCCCGGCGACCGCGTAGCTCGGCTTGCCGTAGTTGCGGAAGTCGCGCGTATGCGCGATCACCTCCGGGCGCCGGGAGACGAGCACGCCCCCCTCGCCGGTGGAGATCGTCTTGGTGGCGTACAGCGAGTACACCCCGGCATCGCCCCACGTGCCGGCCTTGCGGCCGTTCCATTCGGCGCCATGAGCGTGGGCGCAGTCCTCGATCAGGAAGATGCCGTGCTGACGGCAGTACTCGGCGATCCGCTCGGTGTCAAACGCGATGTGGCCGCCGATGTGGACGAGGAACGCCGCCGCCGGCTGGTGCTGCTCGGCCGCGCGCTCGAAGTCGGCGAAGCTCATGCACAGGTCCTCGCGGTTGCAGTCCACGAACTGCACCTCGGCGCCCGAGCGGATCGCCGCCAGCGGGGTCGCCATGAACGTGTTGGACGGGCACAGGACCGTCTTGCCCTGCACCTGCGCGAAGTGCAGCGCGGCCAGGGCGCCGCCGGTCCAGCCCGACAGCGCCACGGCCGGCGCGTCGTTGTAGGCCTCCCACGCCGTCTCGAAGCGCGCGTTCATGTCGGCCTCAGACCAGCGGTTGGAGTCCAGGACCTCGTCGATCAGCGCATGCAGCCGCGCGCGGTCACGCTCATCGAAGCCGATGGCGAACCGGGTGAGGTCAGGGGCGGATTGCTCGGAAGGGGAAGCGGATGCTGAGGTCATGTGTGAGGGCGCGCCATCTGGCGCCAGTTTGACATTAGTCCCGCCGGCCAGCGGGACGGAGATCGGCGCATGTATGCGCGCACGCCAATCGATGACAAGCGTGTCAGACAGGTAGGACGGTATCGAGTTTGCGTAAGTTCAGCTCAACGAGGATCAATTCCAGCGCCGCCACCGTGCGGCGGTGGGACCCGCGAGCGCTATAGAAATCCGCATCGTGCAGGAGAATCACGTCGCCGGCGATGATGCTGCGAGTCACTCGCCCGGCGATTCGGGAGGGCGTCGTGAACTTGCGCCAGTCCCGGCCCCAGCGCGACCACAGCAGCGGCGCCAGCCCTTGCGCGCGGGCCGCGCGCAGGCCCGCGGGACTGTAGATCCCGTACGGCGGACGGTGCCACCGCGGGCCCTGGTCAAGCCCGCCGCCGTACGCCTCCCGAACCGCCGCAGCCCCCCGGGCGAGATCATCGGCGACCTGCGCTGTCGACAGTCGCAGCTGAAGGCGATGGCGGTGGCCGTGCAGCGCCACCGCATGGCCGCCGGCGACGATGTCCCGCACCAGCTCCGGCCGGCGCTGCACCTGCTCGCCGACGACGAAGAACGTCGCGCGCGCCCCCGCGCGGGCGAGGACGTCGAGCACCGCCGGGGTTCCCTCCGGGTGGGGTCCGTCGTCGAAGGTGAGCGCCACCCCGCGGGCGTCCGGCAGCGTCCGCGGCAGGTCCAGCGCCTGCGCGGCGTCACGATTGACGGGGGCGAGAAGGTGCCTGACCACGCCCCGATGATGGCGAGTGCTCTAGAAATGCGTCTCCACAGCCCCGTGACCCCTGATCTCGACAAGTGGCTGGCCGACCCCGCGCTGCGGGTCGCCCACCGCCGCCACAGCCACGCCTCCCCGGACCGCCTGTGGGAGGCAGCCCAGGCGGTGAGCCTGGCGGACACCGCCGTGCTCGGACGGCTCGTGCGCTGGCGGATTCCCGGGCTGGCGCGCCGCGAGGGCTTCGACGACCTGTTCCGCGAGCCGCCGTTCGTGGTGCTCGAGGAGGGCGAGCGCATGCTCGTGTCGGGACTGGTCGGCCGGATCTGGACGCTGCGCCGCGACTACCCGACGCTCAGCTCGCCGGCGGACTTCCGCGACTGGTCACAGGGCGGCAGCGCCCGGGTCGTCATCGCCAACTGGGTGCAGGCCGGCGACGGGGGCCGCAGCACGCTCGCCGCCGAGGCGCGCGTCGAGGCGATCGGCGCCCGCGGGCGTATCGGCGTCAGCGCGGTCCGCCCGCTCGTGCGCTCCTTCGGGCACCTGATCGGCTCCGAGGCGCTCAACGCCGCCGTGCGCCGGGCCGAGCGCGACTGACTCAGGCGGGTCAGCCTTTTGGCCTCCCGCACTGGTTGAGGAAGATGTGAGGATCGCTTCCCCAGCCGGCCGCAGCCAGCGCACGCGAGCCGAGTTCGACGAGTTCGTCACCGCGTCCTCGGCAGCGCTGCTGCGCACCGCGTATCTGGTCGCCTGGGATCTGACCGAGGCCGAGGACCTCGTGGGCCGCCTGGAGCCGGGCGAGCCCGCGCGAGGCGGTGCTCTTCACCGTCCCTACCGAGCAGCCCAGGACGCGGGCGCTGGGCCGGCTGGCGCCGGCCCTTGATCTGCCGGCGCCGGGGCGATCCCGGCGCCGGCATCGAGCTCGCCCTCGGGCGAGCTCGCCCATCGCTGCGCAGGCCCGCCGCCGTGGTCGAGGGGGTGGCTTGTGGTTGGAGACGAACGACGGCCAACGCGACGACGCGATCTGTGCCAACTCCGCAACAGCCCGTGGTGGTCGCGCGGCGGCCGGTCTAACGTCCCGGGGACGTGGACTTCGACGACGAGGTGACGGTCCGGTACGTGCGCTATGCCAACCAGCAGACCGGCTGGGCCGTGCTCGACGCGGCCGCGCCCGACGGGTCCCCGGTCGCGCTCGTCGGCCCGCTGGTTCACCTCGAGCAGGGCGAGCAGGTCCGCGTCG
>DATCFW010000075.1:0-2985 GCA_036509295.1 Solirubrobacteraceae bacterium
GCCGGGATGAGCGGCGGCATCGCCTACGTCTATGACCGCGACAATCGCTTCAAGGGACGCTGCAACACCGAGCTCGTCGACCTCGACCCGCTCGACGAAACCGACGAGGTGGACGTCAAGGCCCTCATCGCCGAGCACGCCGCCCGCACGGGCTCGCTGCGGGCACGCAACGTGCTCGCGTCCTGGGAGCGTGAGAGCCAGCGGTTCGTGAAGGTGATGCCCCGCGACTACAAGCGGGTGCTCGCGGAGCGCGCCGAGCTGGTCCAGGCCTGATGGGCGAGCTCGGCGCATTCCTGAAGATTCACCGGGTCGGCTTCGACAGGCGAGACCCCCGCCGCCGCGTCCACGATTACGACCGGTACTTTGCGCTCCAGCCCGAGTCAGAGCTGCGCCGCCAAGGCGCGCGCTGCATGGACTGTGGCGTGCCGTTCTGCCACGAGGGCTGCCCCCTCGGGAACCTGATCCCCGACTGGAACGACCTCGTCTACCGCGACAAGTGGCGCGACGCGATCGATCAGCTGCACGCCACCAACAACTTCCCGGAGTTCACCGGACTGATCTGCCCGGCGCCGTGTGAATCGGCGTGCGTACTGGCGATCAACGACGATCCGGTCGCGATCGAGCAGATCGAGCTGGCGATCGTGGAGCGCGCGTATGCCGAGGGCTGGATCGTTCCCAATCCGCCGGAGCGACGGTCCGGGCGCACGGTGGCGGTGGTCGGCTCGGGGCCGGCCGGCTTGGCGGTGGCCGCCGAGCTCAACCAGTGCGGCCACCAGGTCACCGTGTTCGAGCGCGACGAGGGCCCCGGCGGGCTCCTGCGCTTCGGCGTGCCCGACGCCAAGCTCGAGAAGTCGGTGATCGATCGACGGGTGGCGATCCTCGAGCAGGAGGGGATCGAGTTTGTCTACAACGTCGACGTCGGGCGCGACGTCACCGGCCAGGAGCTCGACGAGCGCTTCGACGCCGTCGTCATCGCGATCGGGTCTCGGGTCTCCCGGGAGCTCGACGTCCCCGGCCACGAGCTCGGCGGGATCCACCCGGCGATGGACTACCTCTACCAGCGCAACCGCTGGGTGGCGGCGCAGCAGGGGCGTCCTTCCCGGGCGCCGGAGCCGGGCGGCGAGATCACCGCCGCCGGCAAGAAGGTGATCGTGATCGGCGGCGGTGACACCGGGATGGACTGCATCTCCAACTCCCACCGGGAACAGGCTCGCAGCGTCGTCGTGCTCGATGTCTATGCCCAGCTGCCCGACCGCGGCGACCCGCGCGCTCCGTGGCCGCTCCCGCCCAAGCGGACGGTGATGACGTACGCGCTGGAGGAGGGCGGCAAGCGCCGGTGGGGAACCGAGGTGACCGGCTTCGGCGGCAAGGACGGCAGGGTGAGCCACGTGTACGCCCGCCAGGTGACCGGCAGCTCCTCGCGTGACCTGACGCCGGTCCCCGGCAGCGAGTTCGTCCTCGAGGCCGACCTCGTCCTCATCGCGATCGGGTTCGAGCATCCCGAGCACGATGGACTCGTGGATCAGCTCGGCTTGGGGATCGATAGCCGCAAGAACATCCGCACGCTCCAGACCTACCGGACCTCGATGGGCCGGGTCTACGCCTGCGGGGACGCCCGCATCGGTCAGTCGCTGGTGGTGACGGCCATCGCCGAGGGCCGCAAGTGCGCCCGCATCGTCAACGCCGATCTCGGCGGCAGCCCCATGGATGCTGACCGCGAACGCCTCGCGGTGGGCGCCTGGAGCGGGGAGGCCGATCGGACGCTGCGCCACGAGGCGGAGGCCGCCGGAACCGTCCGGCCCGGCGAGGAATTCTTCACCGGGCCCGCCACGCGCGGCCGCTGATCACCCTCGCCGCGGGCGCACCGAATTCCAGGTCGGAAGAACGGATTTCTTACCCACGGCCCCTTGCGAAGCTGATACGTTAAGCCGTGGTGGTGCGGCCGATAGCTGTGCTGATCCGAATTGTTTGGGGCATTGAGGTTTACTCAAGGCTTGGGACGGGGAAACTCGCCCCTGTCGGTCAGGGAACTGCGCCCCCACTTCCCTGACTCTCCGGGGGGCCCAGATGGATCTGGGCCCCCCGGTCCTTTTAAAGCGGCGGCAGTCGGCGGCAGGCGGCGGCGGCCGACTGCGTCGTGTGCGACCGTGTGGGGGTGCCCGGCATCCAGTCCATCGTGCACGTGACGCACGGCTCGACGGCCCATCATCACGCGCCGGGCTCGTTCATCGGCACGATCGACAGCCTGCTGTCCTCGGCGGGGACGTTCTTCTCCCAACTGGCCAACCTGAGCTGGCTGTCCCTGCTGATCGGGCTGGCGCTGTACGGCGTGTACCTGCTCCTGCGATCTCGGGCGCTGTTCGCAGCGGTGCGAGCCGCCTACCCGGACGGCGGCGTCCGCTGGCGAGACGTCTGGGGCGGGTACATGGTCGGCTACGCGGTCAACAACGTCTTCCCGCTCGGCGGCGGCAACGTCGCGCAGCTGTTCCTGACCCGGACGGCGATTCGCGACGGCAGCTACCCGACGATCGCCACGGCGCTGTCGACCGGCGTCATCTTCGACTGGTTCATGGGCCTGCTGGTGATGGGCTTCGCGTTCACGCAGGGCGTGTTCCCCAAGCCGCCCGACTTCTCGAAGCTGCCCGCGTTTGACATCAGCTTCTTCGCCTCCAACATGCGGTTCACGCTGTTCTTCCTGACGGTGCTGGCGATCGTGTTTCTCGTCGGATTCGCCCTGCTGTCAGCCAAGGTCCGGGCGTTCTGGCAGCGGATCCGGCTCGGGCTGACGATCCTGTCCGATCGCCGCCGTTACCGGCGCGAGATGGCGACGTGGCAGTTCGCGAGCTGGATCGCCCGCTTCGCCTCCTACTGGGCGCTGCTCGACGCGTTCCACATCGGCGGCTCGGTCCGCAATGCGCTGCTCGTCCTCGCGGTCCAGGTGATCGCGTCGGTGTTCCCGTTCACCCCGGGCGGCGCCGGCGTCCA
>DATCFW010000076.1:0-8401 GCA_036509295.1 Solirubrobacteraceae bacterium
TGACCGACTTCGCGCTCTCCCTGGCCGGCGCCCGCGTCGAGGCCGGAGTGCGGCCCGAGGCGCTCGCCTGGCAGGTCGCGCGGCGCCTGAGCATCGATTACCGCGAGGACGATGGCGCCGCCGGTCGCGCGCTGGCGCTGATCCGCCTGCTGCTGCGCCACCCGCTGCGCTGCGCCGGTGATTTCGCCGGCCGGCGCGCCGGCGGGGTGGGTGGGCCTGGTCTGGCCGCGCTCGCCCCGGCGGCCGTCCGCCTGCTGCGGGAGCCGGACGCCCGCGTGCACCCGCTCGGGGGCACCGAGCCCCGCGCCGTCGCCGTTCGTCTGGCGCGGTTGGCCGGCCGGCGTCTGCAACCCTGATGCGCGTCCAGATCGTCGACCCGCCCGCGTTCACGCCGCCGTATGACCATGCGCTGTCGGCGGCGCTGGCGCGCGCCGGCGCCGACGTCGAGCTCGTCACCAGCCGGTTTGCCTACGGCGAGGTTCCGCCGCCCGCGGGCTATGAGCGGCGGGAGCTTTTCTATCGGCACTCCGTCGGCCCCCCAGGGTCGCGGCGGCGGCGGCTCAGCAAGCTCGCCGAGCACGTCCCCGACATGCTGCGCTACCGGCGGCGGGCGGCGGGCGCCGATGTGGTGCATCTGCAGTGGCTCACGGCGCCGACGCTCGACGTCCGTCTGCTCCCCGACCGACCGCTCGTCCTCACCGCCCATGACCTGCTTCCGCGCGAGCCGCGCCTTGGCCAGGTGCGCGCGCAGCGGCGGCTGTTTGAACGCGTCGACGCGCTGGTGGTGCATTCGGACTACGGCCGCGGGCAGCTGGTGCAGCGGCTGGGCGTGACGCCGGACAAGGTGCACGTCATCCCGCACGGCGCGTTTGCGCATGTCGCCGCCTCCCCGGTGGGCGCGCTGCCGCCCGAGGTGACCGGCGGCGCGGGGCCGGTAGTGCTGTTCTTCGGGCTGCTGCGGCCCTACAAGGGCGTCGAGACCCTGCTGCGCGCCTGGCCGGGGATCGAGGGCGCCCGGCTGTGGATCGCCGGGCGGCCGATGATGGACCTGGCGCCGCTGCGTGCGCTGGCGCCGGCGAGTGTGCGGTTCGTGCCCCGGTTCGTGGCCGACGGCGAGGCGGCGGCCCTGTTCGCGCGCGCGGACGTCGTCGTCCTGCCGTACGCGCGGACCGAGCGCTTTGACCAGTCCGGGGTACTGGCGACCGCGCTCGCGTTCGGCAAGGCGGTTGTGCTCAGCGATGTCGGCGGCTTCGCCGAGGTGGCGGCGGCCGGCGCCGCCCGGCTGGTGGCCCCCGACGACCCCGCCGCGCTGCGGAACGCGCTGACCGAGCTGGTGGCCGATCCGGCGCAGCGGGAGCGGCTGGGCGCGGGGGCGCTGGCCGCCGCGCGCGGCCCGTACTCCTGGGACGAGGCGGCCCGGCGGACGCTGGCGGTCTACGCGTCGATCAGACGCTGACCGGCTGGCGCCGGCGCTCTACGCATCGATCAGACGCTGACCGGCTGGCGCCGGGCCAGTTCGGCGCGCACCGCCGGCGCGACCCGCGTGCCGAACAGCTCGATCGAGCGCATCACGTCCGCATGGGCGACGGCGCCGACGCTCATCTGCCCGACGTAGCGGCTGTTGGCGAACAGCTCGTGCTCGAACAGGATCTTCTCGGCCACCTGCTCGGGCGACCCCGCGGCCACCGCACCGCGCGGCGAGCGCAGCGCCTCGTACTCCGGCCGGCCCGACGGCGGCCAGCCGCGTTCGCGTCCGATCTTGTTCATCATCGCCAGGTAGGGGTGGGCGAACGCCGAGTCGGCGCCCGCCGAGGTCTCGCCGACGAACGCGTGGGTGTTGATCGCCAGCGGCAGCGCGGCGGCGTCGTGTCCGGCCTGCGCGGCGGCGCCGCGATAGAGCTCCACGAGCGGCGCGAACCGCTCCGGCTGACCCCCGATGATGGCCAGCGTCAGGGGCAGCCCGAGGGTGCCGGCGCGGACCACCGACTGGGGTGAGCCGCCCACGGCGACCCACACCGGGAGCGGGTCCTGCACCGGGCGCGGGTAGACCCCGGCATCGGCGAGTGGCGCCCGCAGCCGGCCCGACCAGGTGACGCGCTCGGACGCGCGGATGCGCAGCAGGAGGTCGAGCTTCTCGGCGTACAGGTCGTCGTAGTCGTCGAGGTCATAGCCGAACAGCGGGAACGACTCGACGAACGATCCGCGCCCGGCCATGATCTCCGCCCGGCCGCCGGACAGCAGGTCGAGCTCGGCGAACTGCTGGAAGACCCGGACCGGGTCGTCGGAGCTGAGCACGGTGACCGCGCTTGACAGCCGGATGCGCTCCGTGCGCGCGGCGATCGCCGCCAGCGCCACCACCGGGGAGGAGATGAGGAAGTCCGGCCGGTGGTGCTCGCCGATCGCGAACACGTCCAAACCGACCTGCTCGGCCAGTTGCGCCTCCTCGAGCAGGTCGCGCATCCGCTGCTGCGGGGTCACGCCCGACGACAGGTCCGCGAAGGTCGCCAGTCCAAGTTCCATGCAGTCAGCATAGCAAGGTAGTTGCGGAGACAACTAACGCGCGTGTCAGGGCGGGGATCTCTCTCCCCACGCGAAAACGCCCGCGCCGGCAGATGGCCGGCACGGGCGTCGTCGTGATGGGCAAGCCCGGAGGTGAGTGGCGTCCGTCAGGCGACGGGGCTCACCCGTCTCATCGCGATCTGCTTCTCGGGCTCGGTCTGGCGAGCGTGCGCCAGTCCGAGTCCGACGAGGATCGACATGGCGAGCGCGAGGATGAACGATGCGATCGCCCCAAACAACATGACCCGACCGATCGTCGAGAAGGCGTAGGCCTCGAGCAGCAGGCCGCGCAGGGTCGTCCCCTGGAAGGACGTCGCCTTGAGCGCCGTCAGGCTGGCGCTCTTGGGGTTGGCGATGGCGGCGGCGCTGATCCTGGAATAGACCCCGCCGTAGGGCATCTCGGAGAGATGGATGGCGATGAAGTGATCAGCGTAGGCCTCGGCCTGCTGGCCGGTGAGCAGTTGCTGCCCGGCGTACTGGGACACGGACGGGATCATCGCGGGGGTGATCTCGGTGCCGGCCTTGGCGTGCGCGAACGCGGCCGCCGACGGGAAGGTGATCTGCTGCTGGGCGAGCTGGGTGCGGACATTGGAGGTGACGAAGCTGTGGCCCCAGGTCAGCAGACCGCCGGCCACCACCAGCACGACCACGACGATGACGCCACCGCCGCTGGTGAGTTTGTCGAATACCTTGCGAGACATAGGGAGTTCCTCTTCTGACGATTGACGGCGCTCGGTGCGCTTGACACGTCAATCGTCGCGCCGCGACGCCGCCGCGGCATCGGGGTTTTCCGCCGACCGACCGCGCCAAAGTACGGAGCCGCCGCGCCGCGTCTCACCCCCCCGGCGCGGGCCGCGGCAACGGTGACCCCGACGCCAGACGAGCGAGTGAGCAAAGATCGTGGAGCCCGAGTCGGACCGCCGGACCCGTGAACGATGCGCCCCCACCCCGAGCAGAGCCACCGAAACGCCAATGCGGTCGTGATCGGGGCCGGACCCAACGGGCTCGCCGCCGCCATCCGCCTGGCGCGAGCCGGGATTCCCGTGACGGTGCTCGAGCAGGGCGACCGACCGGGCGGGGCGGTTCGCAGCGAAGCGCTGACCCTGCCCGGTTTCGTGCACGACACCTTCTCCGCGGTCTATCCGGCTGCCGCCGCCTCGCCGGTGTTCGCCGCGATGCCCCTCGCCGCCCATGGCCTGGAGTGGATCCATCCCTCGGTCTGCATGGCCCATCCGCTGCCCGACGGCACCGCGGTCGCGCTCTGCCGTGGTCTGGAGGCCACCGGCGCCACGCTTGACCGCCAGCACCCCGGCGACGGTGCCAGCTGGGCGGCGTTCGTCTCCCCGTATCTCGACGGCTTCGGCGCGGTCAGGCGCGTGATGCTGACCGGCTTCCCACCGATCGCCGGCGCGCTGGCGCTGTTGCATCAGACCGGCCCCGGGGGGACCGCGGGCTTCGCGCGCCTGCTCAGCGGGTCGGTCGTCGCGCTGGCCCGGCGTCTGTTTGCGGCGGACGGGTCACGCGCCTGGCTCTACGGCAGCGCCATGCACGGAGATGCCGCACCGGGCGCCGCGGGGTCCGGAATCTCGGGGTTCTATCTCAACCTGCTCGGACACGCCGTCGGCTGGCCGAGTCCACGCGGGGGCGCCCAGCAGCTGATCGACGCACTGTGCGGCCACCTGCTCAGCCTCGGCGGCACGATTCGCACCGGCGCTCGGGTTCAGCGAATCATCGGCCGGTTCGGCCGCGTGACCGGTGTCGCCATTGCCGGGGGAGAGGAGCTGCCCGCCGCGGTGGTCATCGCCGATGTCATGCCCGACGCGCTGGTCGCGATGGCCGGCGACGTTCTGTCTTGGTGGTATCGGCGGGGGCTGCGGCGCTACGTCTACGGGCCCGCCACCGTGAAGGTCGACTGGGCGCTTGACCGATCGATCCCGTGGGAGGCGCTCGAAGCGCGGGCGGCGGGAACCGTGCATGTCGGCGGGACGGAAGGAGAGATGCTGCACTCGCTCTCCGCGGCCGCCACGGGGGTGCCCGAGCGCCCGTTTCTGCTCGTCGGCCAGCAGAGCCTCGCTGACCCCAGCCGGGCGCCGGAAGGCAAACACACCGCGTGGGCCTATACGCACGGCCCACACGGGATGGACGCAGAGTTGTCCAGCGACCGGCACGTCGCGGCGATCGAGCAGCAGGTGGAGCGCTTCGCCCCCGGGTTCCGCGACCGGATCATCGCCCGCCACGTCCTCGGGCCCCGTGACCTCGAGGCTCGAGATCCCAATCTCGTCGGCGGTGACGTCGGCGGCGGGAGCTACCGGCTGCGCCAGGCGGTGTTCCGTCCGCTGCCGACGCTCACGCCGTACCGCACTCCGCTTCGCGGCCTGTTCCTCGGCAGTGCCGCGGCGTTCCCGGGCGGGGCGGTGCACGGCGTCCCCGGCGATGCTGCCGCTCGCGCTGCGCTGCGCCACCTCGGGTCAGACGCTCACTAACTAAGGGCTCGACCCGAGCCCTAAGGACGCATAAAACGACTATCCGGGGGCCGCCGGTCAGGCCCGCAGCGACGGCGCCGGGGGTGCCGTCTCGCCCGCCGCCACGCGCAGGCGGGCGCCGCCGATCGTGGCGCCGGTGGCACCGACGATCAACGGGTTGCAGTCGAGCTCGGCGATCTCGGGGTGCGCCTGCACCATCGCGCTGACGCGCAGCAGCACGTCGTGCACCGCCCCCAGGTCGCAGGGCACGGCTCCTCGGTACCCATCGAGCAGCGCGAACGTCTTCAGCGAGCGGACCATTTCGGCAACGTCGGTGTCGGTGACCGGCGTGATTCGCACCGCGACGTCGTTGATCAGCTCCGCGGTCGCGCCGCCGGCGCCACACGCCAGCACCGGACCGAAGCTCTGGTCGTGCACCACGCCCACGATCAGCTCGACCCCGCCGGCGTCGCGGCCAGCGCCGGCGTCGACCGGCGCCAACCCGTAGCAATCCAGCAGCGCGGCGACGCGCTCCGGCGCCAGCCAGCTCGAGCCCCGCCCGAGCGCTTCGCTGATGATGGCGGCGGCCTGGTCGGGGCGGCATCCGGCGAGACGTGGGATCGTTCCGGCCGGGCGCGCGCGCCATCGCCCGTGCGTAGCGGCGAGCGCCATCGCCCGGGCGGCGTCCTCGGGAAATGCGTAGCCCGGGACGCGGACCGAGCCCGCCCCGAGCTGTGGTGGGATGCCGCCGCCGGTCATGAAGACGGCCGCGATCGTGCAGTGACCGCAGTCCTGGGCCACGTCGCTGATCGCGGCGGCCACGTCGGCGGCCTCCGTGACCAGCGGGGGGACGACGATCGCGACGATTGCATCGAAGGCATCGCCGGCGACGAGCGTGCGCATCGCCAGCCGGTAGTCCTCGCCCGAGGCCGATGC
Organism: Solirubrobacteraceae bacterium; assembly: GCA_036509295.1. Lineage (GTDB taxonomy): Bacteria > Actinomycetota > Thermoleophilia > Solirubrobacterales > Solirubrobacteraceae > Palsa-465. The sequence goes on from DATCFW010000076.1 coordinate 5,958, forward strand.
GAGCAGATCAACGGGATTGCCCAGCGAGGCCACGCTGGGCAGAAGTCGCTCCAGCTGCTGCCCGAGCGACGGTGTCAGCGCTGGCACCTGCATCCCGGCGGCCTCACACGCATCCGCGCACATGATTCCCGGGCCGGCGTCGTTGGTGAGGATCGCGATCCGATCGCCGCGCGGGACCGGCTGGTTGGCGACCAGCGCGGCCACGTTGAACAGCTCGGGCAGGGTGTCGGTGCGGATCACGCCCGCCTGGTGAAACAGCGCATCGACCGTCACATCAGCGGCGGCCAGCAAAGCGCCGGTGTGCGAAGAGGTGGCGCGGGCCCCGGCCGCCGATCGGCCGCTCTTCACCGCCACGATCGGCTTGGAGCGCGCGAACCGTCGCGCCACCCGCGCGAACTTGCGTGGGTTGCCGAACGACTCCAGATACAGCAGCGCGACGTCGGTGTTGGGATCCTGCTCCCAGTACTCGAGCAGGTCGTTGCCCGACAGATCGGCTTTGTTGCCCACCGAGACGAAGGAGGACAGCCCCACGCCGCGTCCTCGGGCGGCCTCGATGATCGCGATCCCGATGCCACCGCGCTGCGACAGGAAGCCGACGTTTCCCGGTGCAGTCAGACGGGCGGCAACCGTCGCAGTGAGACCGACCTCGGGCGCGGTGTTGAGAACGCCGAGGCTGTTCGGTCCGACCAGCCGCATCCCGGACGCCCGGCACACGTCGAGCAGCTCTCGCTGCCACGTCGCTCCGGGCTCGCCCGACTCGGCGAACCCGGCCGAGATCACCAGCAGCGCACGCGCTTGCGCCTGCGCGCAGTCGCGGGCCACCGCGACAACCCGGTCGGCGGGCACCGCCACCACCACCAGGTCCACCGGCTGTCCGATCCGGCTCACCGACCGGTGGGCCGGCAGTCCTTGCACGGTGTCGGCTCGCTCGTTGACGGGGTAGAGGGGACCGCTGAAGCCGCCCTCGATCAGGTTGTTGAGAATCTCGCCCCCGGGCGTCCGGCGCCGCCGTGAGGCGCCCACGACCGCGATCGACCGGGGCGTCAGGAAATGACTGACCGCCGCGACTGCCGCCGTCCGTTCGCGCTCCGCGAAGCGGGCGACAGCGTCAGGCGACAGCGACGTCGGCAGCTCGATCTGGATCGAGTCACGGGTGGCGTGGGTGTCGATCGGAAATCCGCTCTGCCGGAAGACCTCGATCATCCGGTGGTTGGCCGGCAGCACATCGGCGACGAATGTGCTGATCCCGTGCTGGTCGGCGGCGCCCGCGAGATGAGCGAGCAGGATCGTCGAGATGCCCCGCCCCTGCCACGCATCGGCCACCAGGAACGCCACTTCGGCCCGGTCGTCGTCGATCCGGATGTAGGAGGCGTGGGAGACGATTCGGGTGGGGGTGCCCGTCTCGGCGAGGAGGCCGTAGCGATCGGCGTAGTCGACGTCGAGCGACCAGGCGGTGACCCACTCCAGGTCAGCGGCACCGAAGAAGCGAAATCCGATCGACTCGCGGGAGACGCCGTGCAGGAACGTTCGGATCGCCGGTTCGTCGGTCGCCCGGATCGGCCGGATGTGCAGGGTGGAGCCGTCACGCAGCGCGACATCCGCTTCGCGTTGCCACGGGTAGAGAGCGGTGGCGGAGCCGGCGCCGTGCGTCATCGCTCTCAGTATCGGCGCTGGTGACGGACGCGACATCAGTAGTTGCCGGCGACAGGTCTGCGCCGTGCTGCGGATCCGTCGGCCTCCCCACCGCCGGTAGTCTCGGTGGATGACCGCCCGCCATGTGTGACGAACCGCGACCCGTCTCATCGGTGGCGCAGTGCAGCCGCGGCGAGTGCCTGGAGCTGCTCGCCACGGCCGCCATCGGACGGGTCGTGGTGACGATCGGCGTCAACTCCCAGCCGGTGATCCGCCCGGTCAACTTCGTCTTTGACACCGTCTCACAGTCGGTTTTGTTCCGTTCCGCACCGGGCAGCAAGCTCTACGCACTGCTGCATTCCACGCACGCATGGTTTGAGGTGGACGACATCGACGTTGCCGGGCGCAGCGGCTGGAGCGTGATCATCGAGGGCGTGACCGAGCCGGTGAGTGATGCCATGGAACTGCGCCGCCTCGAAGCACTCGGACTGCATAGTTGGGTCGCCGGACCGGACTCATGCTGGATCCGAATCCGCGCCCGGACGGTGTCGGGACGGCGGATCGGCGCCGCACCGCCGGGCTGAGCTCAATCAGTTCAGTAGCCCGCGCTGGCGCGCATACCCCACCAGCTCAGCGCGGGTGGTCAGCCCGATCTTCTGCTGGACATGGGCACGGTGAGACTCGACCGTGCGCACGCTGAGGACCAGCGACGCGGCAATCTCGCCGTTGGTGTGCCCGTGCGCGATCAATCGTAAGACCTCGACCTCACGCGGCGAAAGGGTGTCGGGTCGGCTGTCGCTCTCCGGCGGCGG
>DATCFW010000077.1:0-10564 GCA_036509295.1 Solirubrobacteraceae bacterium
GCCTGGGACGTCGTCCGGGTCGACCCGGCGCGCAAGGCGCGCAAGCTCGCTCCGCAGTCCTCGTAGCCGCCGGCCGAGATCGGCGCACGCCGGCCAGTCGCGGATCCAGGCTAACCTCCGCGGCCGGTTTGGCATTCGCACGCACCGCACCCCTACGCCGCGAGATCGCGGCCGCGCTCCCGCAGCGCCCGTTCGCGCTCCGTTTCTGGGACGGGACGGTCGTCGAGGCGACGCAACCGGACGCGCCGACGTTCAGCTTCCGCTCGCCCGAGGCGCTCGCCCACGTGATCCGGGCGCCGGGTGAGCTCGGCCTCGGCCGCGCGTACGTGCTCGGCCTGATCGAGACCGACGACATCGAGAAGTCGCTGCGGGTCGTGGACACGTTCGAGGCGCCGCGCGTGTCGCCGGCGCAGATGGCCAGGCTCGGCGTGGCCCTCGTCCGCGCCTGCGGGATCGCCAAGCCGCCCCGGATCCCGGCGTCGGAGCTGCGCCTCACCGGGGAGCGCCACACCGCCGCCCGCGACCGGCGGGCCGTCAAATACCACTACGACGCCGGCAACGAGTTCTTCGCGCTGTTCCTCGATCCGTCGATGACCTACAGCTGCGCGTACTTCAAGGGCGGTGCGCAGACGCTCGAGGCGGCGCAGCGGGCCAAGCTCGACCTCGTCTGCACCAAACTCGATCTCCAGCCGGGCGAGCGGATCCTCGACGTCGGCTGCGGCTGGGGCAGCTTCGCCATGCACGCGGCCGCCCACTATGGCGTCGAGGTCGTGGGGGTCACCCTGTCCGAGGAGCAGGTCAAGCTCGGCCGCGAGCGCGTGAGCGAAGCGGGCCTCCAGGACAAGATCCAGATCCGCTTCGCCGATTACCGCGAGCTCCCCGGCGAGCAGTTCGACGCGATCTCGAGCATCGGGATGGTCGAGCACGTGGGGGAGGAGCGCATCGACCTGTACATGCGCACCCTCTGGGGCCTGCTGCGTCCGGGGGGCCGCCTGCTCAACCACGGGATCGCCAAGCTGATGGACTTCGATACCACCGACGAGGGCCCGTTCTCGGAGCGGTTCGTGTTTCCCGACGGCGTGCCGCTGCCGCTCAGCCGGATCGTCTCGGCGATGGAGCGCACCGCGCTGGTCGTCCGTCACGTGGAGGGCCTGCCGGAGGACTACGCCGAGACGCTGCGGTACTGGATTGCCGGCTACGAGGCGCGCTACGACGACGCGGTACGCCTCGCCGGTGAGGAGCGCGCGCGCGTCTGGAAGCTGTACCTGCGCGCCGCCCGAGCCGGCTTCACCACCGGCTGGGCATCGGTTTACCAAGTATTGGCAAGTAAGCCCGCCGGAAGCTACGATCCGGCGAGATGACGCGGATCATATGCCAGCAGCTCTCGCCGCGCGTCGGCGAGCTTGAGACCAACCGCACGCTGTCGCTCAACGCGATCGCGGCGGCGGTCCAGGAGCGCGCCGATGTCGTCGTGCTCCCGGAGCTGATGACCTCGGGGTACGTGTTCCAGTCCGCCCAGGAGGTGGCGTCGGTGGCGATCGGGGCCGGCGACCCACTGCTGCGCGAGTGGGGTGCGGCGGCATCGCGGGGCGACGCGGTGGTGATCGGCGGCTTCTGCGAGCGCGGCGACGACGGCAAGAACTACAACAGTGCGGCGGTCGTCGACGGATCGGGCGTGATCGGCGTGTACCGCAAGGTCCACCTGTGGGACCGCGAGAAGCTGTGGTTCACGGCCGGCGACGCTCCGCCGCCCGTGTTCGACACACCGCACGGGCGGATCGGGGTACTCGTCTGCTACGACCTCGAGTTCCCGGAGATGACCCGCACGCTCGCCCTGGCCGGCGCCGAGCTGATCGCCGTGCCGACCAACTGGCCGCTGGTGGACCGCCCGGCCGGGGAGCGGCCGCCGGAGGTCACCATCGCCATGGCGGCCGCCCGCGTTAACCGGGTGACGATCGCGTGTTGTGACCGGGTCGGCACCGAGCGCGGCGAGGAGTGGACCGGCGGGACGTCGATCGTCGATGAGAGCGGGTGGGTCGTGGCCGCTCAGACCGAACGCGGCTCAGCCAAGGCCCTCATCGATCTCACCAAGTCCCACGACAAGAGCCTGACGCGGCTCGCCGACGTGCTCGGGGATCGCCGCCCCGAGTTGTACGGCGCGGTCTGTGAGCCTCAGGCCGACGGCGCTGCGGCGTCGTCCGGCGCGGCTTCCTGAGCCGGGGCTGGCGTCGGCCCGGGCGGGTCACCGGCGGTGGCTGGCGCTGGGGCTGGGGCCGGGGCCGGGGCGCTCTCGGCGACGACGTGCGCGCCGGCGGCGCCAATCGCCCCCAGCGCGAGCGCGAGCAGGGCCCACTTGGGTCCGTGCATGTCGCTCCCGCGGGCGCTGTCAATCGACGGGCTGCCCGGACCGGTCTCCGCCAGCGCCAGCACGGCGGCGATCAGCACGAGGTTGTACTCGTAGCCCTGATCGGTGACCCACGGGCCGTTCTTGGCATGGACGCGGTGGATGGCGGTGATCATCGTGGCCGTGAGGACCGAGGCGGCGAGCGGCGTGGCCGCGCCGGCGACGAGCAGCGCCCCGCCTCCGGCCTCGGCGGCGCCGGCGGCGATCGCGTGGCGCTTGCCCGGGCGCAGCCCGATCATCTCGAAGAACTGGCCGGTGCCCTCGAGGCCGTGGCCACCGAACCAGCCGAAGAGCTTCTGGGTGCCGTGCCCGACGAAGTAGCCACCGACGACCGTGCGAAGAATGAGGCGTCCGATTTTCATGGTTCCGACCCTATCAGGCGGTTGTGCTCGCAACCACCCGGCGGGAGAGAAAATCATCAGCGGGCAGAGCGACGTTGGGAGTATCGTGCGACTCCAGCTGCCGATCGAACCAGGAGGAGAGCAATGAGCAGCACCGTCAACGTGCGTCTCACCGTCAACGGCGTCGAGCGCGATCTCGACGTCGAGCCACGACTGCTGCTCGTGCACGCCCTGCGCGACAACCTCGGCCTGACCGGTACCCACGTCGGATGCGACACCTCTAACTGCGGGGCGTGCACCGTCCATCTTGACGGGCGGCCCGTCAAGTCGTGCACCGTGCTGGCGGTCCAGGCCGACGGCGCCGAGGTGACGACGATCGAGGGCATCGGCACCGAGGACAACCTCCATCCCATGCAGGAGGCATTCTGGAACAACCATGGCCTCCAGTGCGGGTACTGCACGCCGGGGATGATCATGGCCGCCACCGCCCTGCTGGCCGAGAATCCGAACCCGACCGAGGCGGAGGTGCGCCACGGGCTGGAGGGCAATCTCTGCCGCTGCACCGGCTACCACAACATCGTCAAATCGGTGCTCGACGCCGCTTCGAAGTCCGGGCAGGTCACGGCATGAGCGTCACCGAGGCGCCACTCGGCGCGAACGTCGGCAGTGCGCTGCGCCGCAAGGAGGATCCGCCGCTGATCACCGGCCACGGCCGCTACGTCGACGACATCACGCTTCCCGGCCAGCTGTGGGCGTCGTTCGTCCGCTCGCCGGAGGCCAACGCGACGATCACCTCGATCGACACCTCGGCCGCCATCGCCCGGGATGGCATCACCGCCGTGTTCACCGGCGAGGACATGTCCGATCTCGGCGGCCCGCTGCCGATGGCGTGGGCCCCACCCGGGGTCGAGGTCAACAACCCCGAGCACTGGCCCTTGGCCAAGGGCGCCGTCAAGCATGTCGGCGACCCGGTGGCGGTGGTGATCGGCAAGGATCGCTACGCCGTCCAGGACGCCACCGAGGACGTGTTCGTCGAGTACGAGACGTTGCCCGCGATCGTCGACCCCGAGGCGGCCATCGCCGGAGCGCCGTTCGTGCACGAGTCGCTGGGTACGAACAAGGTCCACGAGTGGACGCTGGCCGGCGGTGACGTCGAAGCGGGATTTGCCCAGGCCGACGTGATCGTCGAGCGACGGGTCGTCAACCACCGGATCGCCGGGGCGCCGATCGAATGTCGTGGGGTCATCGCCGACTACCGGGCCGGGTCGCTGACGCTCTATACGGCGACCCAGGTTCCCCACTTCGTCCGACTGTTCATGGCGCTGCTGCTTGGTCTCGGCGAGGACCACGTCCGTGTCATCGCGCCCGACGTCGGCGGCGGCTTCGGTCAGAAGCTGCAGGTCTACGGCGAGGAGTTGCTCGCCTGCTGGGCGTCGCGCAAGCTCGGCCTTCCGGTGAAGTGGACGGAGACGCGCTCGGAGAACATGTCCGTCGCCCACCAGGGGCGTGACCAGATTTCGCACGTGAAGATGGGCGCCAAACGCGACGGCACGATTACCGCGTTCCACGTCAAGATCCTGGCCGACTTCGGCGCCTACAACATGATCCTCACGCCACTGATCCCGTCGCTGGGGGCGTTCGTGATGGGGGGCTGTTACAAGATCCCCAACGTCCAGACCGACATCACCGGCGTGTTCACGAACAAGTGCCCGACCGACGCGATCCGCGGCGCCGGACGTCCCGAGGCGACGCATATGATCGAGGTCACGGTCGACCAACTCGCCCACGAGCTCGGCATGGACCCGCTGGAGATGCGGCGGAAGAACTTCATCCCCAAGGAGGACTTCCCGGCTGCGGTGGCCACCGGCGTCGTCTACGACTCCGGCGATTACCACGGCACGCTGGACAAACTCATGGAGCACGTCGACGTCCCCGCCTTCCGCGCCGAGCAGGAGCAGTTGCGCTCCGAGGGCATCTACCGGGGAATCGGCTTCTGCACCTGGACCGAGATCTGCGGTCTGGCCCCCTCCCGGGTGACCGGGCCGGCTGGGGTCGGCGTGCAGGCTGGGCTGTGGGAGTCGGCGATGGTCCGCGTGCACAACACCGGAGCGGTCACCGTCTACACCGGCACCTCACCGCACGGGCAGGGGCTCGACACGGCGATGGCCCAGATCGCCGCCGACCGCCTCGGCGTCGACCCTGCGGTGGTCGAGGTCATCCACGGCGACACCTCGATGGGCCCCGAGGGACGCAACACCTACGGGTCGCGCTCGCTGGCCACCGGTGGCGAGGCCGTGGTCAGAGCGACCGACAAAGTGGTCGCCAAGGCCAAGGCGATCGTGGCGGCCGAACTGGAGGCCTCAGCTGAGGACATCGAGGTCACCAACGGCAAGTTCTCCGTCAAGGGGTCACCGGACCAGGGGATGGCCCTCGCCGACATCGCCGGCATCGCCTACGTCGGCGCCGTTCCCGAGGGCATGGAGCCCGGACTGGAGGAGACGACGTTCTACGACCCGGAGAACTTCGTGTTCCCGTTCGGCGCGCACGCCTGCATCGTCGACGTGGACCCTGAGACCGGGAAGGTCAAGGTCCTGCGCTACGTCGCCGTCGACGACTGCGGCCCGGCGATCAACCCGATGCTGATCGACGGCCAGATCCACGGCGGCGTCGTGCACGGGATCGGACAGGCACTGTACGAGCGCGTCCACTATGACGAGCAGGGTCAGCTCGTCACTGGGTCGTTCGTCAATTACGCTCTGGCGACGGCCGCCGAACTGCCGAGTTTCGAGACCGATCGCACGGAGACGCCGTCACCGGTCAACTCCCTGGGCGTCAAGGGCGTCGGCGAGGCGGGGACGATCGCGGCGAGCGCCGTGGTGACGAACGCCGTGATCGACGCGCTGCGACCGCTGGGCGTCGACTACATCAACATGCCCCTGAGCCCGATGCGGGTCTGGGACGCAATCAACCACGGACAGGGCGCGAGCCCCGAAGGAGGCTCGCAGTCATGATTCCCGCAGAGTTCGAGTACACGGCGCCCGAGTCGCTCGACGACGCCATCCGCGCGCTCGTGGACGCTGGCGAGGACGCCAAACTGCTGGCCGGCGGCCACTCGTTGATCCCGCTGATGAAGCTGCGCCTGGCGGCGCCGTCCCTGCTCGTCGATCTGCGCAAGGTGCCGGGCCTGCATGGCGTCGAGCGCCAGAACGGGGCGTGGCGGATCGGGGCGCTGACACCCCACGCGGTGCTCGAGCACTCGCCCGATCTCGGTGTCACATCGATGGTGGCGGCGACCATCGCCGACCCTCAGGTCCGCCATCGCGGCACGATCGGCGGCTCGCTGGCCCACGGCGATTCCGCGTCCGACCTCCCGGCGGCGATGCTCATCACCGAGGCCGAGGTGACGCTTCAGGGACCGAACGGCCAGCGCTCGGTCGCGGCCGCCGACCTGTTCAAGGACTACATGACGACCGCGGTGGGCGACGACGAGGTCCTCACCGAGGTGCGCGTCCCGGCGCTCGACGGCTGGGGCTGCGGCCACCACAAGTTCAACCGCCGCTCCGAGGACTGGGCGATGGTCGGCGTGTGCGTGGTGGTCAAGGCGTCCGGGCCGACGTGTGAGGACATCCGCATCGGTCTCACCAGCATGGGCTCGGTGCCGTCGCGGGCCACCGCCGCCGAGGCGGCGCTGCGCGGGCAGGAGCTGTCTGCCGAGAACATCGCCGCGGCGGCGGAGCTGGCGGCCGACGGCACCAACCCGCCGGCGGATCTCAACGCGACCGCTGACTACAAGCGCCACCTGGCGCGGGTGCTGACGCGGCGCGCGATCACGGACGCACTGAGTTCCACGGGATAGACTCGACGGCAAGGTGACGCTCGCGGAGCTTCAGTCGGTCGGAGCCGCGAGCGACGCTCTCGCGGGTCAGGGATATCTGGCGGATCGCCAGCTGGCGATGGCCGTCCACTTGGCGGTGGTGCTCGAGCAGCCCCTGCTGCTCGAGGGCGAGGCCGGAGTGGGCAAGACCGAGGTCGCCCGGGCGCTGGCGACGGCCGTCGGCGCCAAGCTCATCCGGCTGCAGTGCCACGAGGGCATCGACCTGCATCACGCGGTGTATGACTGGGACTACGCGCGCCAGCTGCTGGCGCTGCGCGCCGCCGAGGGCGGCGTCGATGAGGGCGAGCTGTTCGCCCGCCGGTTCCTGCTGCGCCGGCCGCTGCTGGAGGCGCTCGAATCCGATCCGGCCCAGCCGGTCGTGCTGCTGATCGACGAGATCGACCGCGCCGATGACGAGTTCGAGGCATTCCTGCTCGAGTTCCTGTCCGATTTTGCGATCACCATCCCGGAGCTCGGCACGATCGCCGCCCGGCGCCGGCCGATCGTCGTGCTCACGTCCAACCGGACCCGGGAGCTGCACGACGCGCTCAAGCGGCGCTGCCTCTATCACTGGATCGACTACCCGACGCCGGAACGCGAGCGCGCGATCGTCGAGGTCCGGCTGCCGGGGGTGCCCGAGGCGGTGGCGGCTCGAGTGGTGGCAGCGGTGTCCCGGCTGCGCGAGCAGGGGGACCTGTACAAGCTGCCGGGCGTCGGCGAGACGATCGTCTGGGCCCAGGCGCTTCTCGCGCTCGGCGACGACGCGTCGCTGGACGAGACGCTCGGGGTGGCCCTCAAGGTCCACGAGGACGTCCTGCGCGTGCGTGAGCGCGGGGTGCTGGAAGGTGTCTGACCCGTCCGGCGCGGAGGCTGGCGGCGCGCTGCTCACCCCGCTGGCCGACGGGATGGTGTCGAGGCTCGGCGATCTCACATCGGTGCTGCGCGCCCAGGGCACCCGGGTCGGGGTCGGCGAGCTGCTCACCGCGGTGCGCTGCCTGGACGAGGTTGAGTGCGCCGATCGGGAGCAGGGGCGGATGGCGTTGCGCACCGTGCTGTGCTCCGAACGCGTGGACCTCGAGCGGTTCGACCTCGCGTTCACGGCGGTGTTCGGGGACGGTAAGGTGACCGCGCCGGATCCGTTGTCGGAGCTGGGCGCGATCGAGAAGGCGGTGCTGCCGAGCCTGGCGATGGCCGATCCCTCGGGCTCGCCGGCGCAGGACGACGCCGAGATGCTGCCGGCGGCGTGGAGCGACGCCGAGCTGCTGCTGGAGAAGGACTTCGCGCGCTACACCGAGGCTGAGATGGCGCTGGCCCGCGAGCTGATCGCCCGCCTGGCCCGCCGGCACCCGACCCGGCTGTCGCGCCGGACCCGGCCGTCGCGCCGGCGCGGCCGCGTCCCGGACCTGCGCCACACCGTCCACGCGTCGCTGCGGACCGCGGGCGAGCCGCTGCACCGGCGCTGGCGCGCCCCGACCGAGCGCCCGCGCAAGGTGGTGCTCGTCTGCGACGTCTCGGGTTCGATGGCGCCGTACGCCCGGATGCTCCTGCAGTACATGCATGCCTGCGTCACCGCCCGGCGCCGGGTCGAGGCGTTCGCGTTCGGGACGCGGCTGACCCGCATCACCCACGAACTGGCCGGCCGTGACCACGATCGCGCGCTTGACCGGGCGACGGCGGCCGTCACCGACTTCTCCGGGGGCACCCGCATCGGCGCCGCGATCGCCGAGCTCAACCGGGTCCACGGCCGCCGCGTCGGCCGCGGCTCGGTCATCGTCATCCTCAGCGACGGTTGGGATCGCGGGGAGCCCGAGCAGCTCGAGGCCGAGATGGCCCGTCTCAGCCGGGCCGCCTACCGGCTGGTGTGGCTCAACCCACTCGCCGCCCATCCGGACTATCAGCCGCTCGCCCGGGGCATGCAGGCGGCGGTGCCGCACACCGACCGGCTGCTCGCCGGCAACTCGCTGGCGTCGCTCGAGCAGCTGGCCACAATCCTGGAGGCGATGTAGTGCCGGACAGGCAGATGGAATGGGCGGAGAACTCTGAGCTGCACGGCCCCGAGTTCACCGAGCCCGAGACACCGTCGCCGAAGCTGGTGATGTTCGGAGCGGTGCCGTTGGCAGCGGCGATGTGCACGATGGCGCGAGCGCTGCACTGGCGATCCTACGTGGTCGATCCGCGTGACCGGTTCACGAGCGCGGATCGGTTCCCCGACGCGGCGGATGTGCTCGTCGCCTGGCCCGACGAGGCGTTTGCGCGACTCGGTGAGATCGACGCGACGATGTCGGTGCTGCTGCTGTCCCACGATCCGGTGCTCGACGATCCGGCGCTCGAGATCGCGCTGCGCTCGCCGGCCGGGTTCGTCGGCGCAATGGGCTCCCGGCGCACGCAGGAGGCTCGCCGCGAGCGGCTGCGCGGGGCGGGTCTCAGCGAGGCGGAGGTGGCGCGCCTGGCCGGGCCGATCGGCCTGGATACCGGCGCGCGCACGGTGCTCGAGACGGCGCTGTCGATCCTGGCTGAGATCGTCGCCGTTCGGTACGGCCGGTCCGGAGGCCGCCTCACCGATGCTGCGGGGACGATTCACGAGGCGCCCGCCTGATGGCCGCCGGCGGAGACGACGGGATGTCGACCGCCGGACTGGTGCTGGCGGCCGGAAGCGGGACGCGGTTCGGGTCGTCGCCCAAGCAGCTGGCGGCGCTGGGCGGGCGGCCGCTGCTGGAATGGTCGGTGGATGCCCAGTGCGCGGTACCGCAGCTCGAGCGCGTGCTCGTCGTGCTCGGCGCCCACGCCGACGAGGTGCGCGCCGGCGTTCGGTTCGGCCGGGCCGAGACGGTCGTGTGCGAGGACTGGGAGTCCGGACAGGCGGCGTCGCTGCGGCGCGGCCTGGCGCAGCTCGCCGGCGCGGCGAAGGTGATCGTCACATTGGGCGACGCGCCGCTGGTGACGCCCGACGTGATCGGGCGGTTCGCCGCGCAGCCGCCCCGCACCCGGGCGCTGTACGACGGCCGGCCCGGGCACCCGGTGGTGCTCGGCCCGGACGAGATCGCGGCGCTCACATCGCTGGACGGCGATCGTGGCGCCCGTGCTCTGCTGCGCGGCGGCCCGGTGATCGAGGTGGGGCACCTATGCTCCGGGCGCGACGTCGATACCCCTGAAGACCTGGAGGAGGTCCGCGATGAAGCTAGAGCAGTCATTTGAGGTCACGGCACCGCTGGACCGGGTGTGGGCGGCACTGATCGACGTCGAACGGGTCGCCCCCTGCCTGCCGGGGGCCGAGGTCAGCGGCCGCAACGATGACGGCAGCTACGACGGCACCTTCAAGGTCAAGATCGGGCCGACGTCCGCGGCGTACTCCGGCAAGCTGCGGATGGAGAGCGTCGACGACACCAATCACACCGCCACGATGGACGCCCAGGGCACCGACCGGCGCGGGCAGGGCGGCGCGAAGGCGACGATCGTCTCGTCGGTGACCGCGCTCGGGGAGGGGTCGAGCCGCGTCGACGTCGCCACCGAATACCACATCACCGGTCGGCTGGCCCGGTTCGGGCGCGGCGGGATGATCGAGGAGATCTCCAACCGGCTGCTCCGCGAGTTCGCCGTCTCGCTCCAGGAGATGGTCGGGGCCGCCGAGGCTGCTCCCGTGGCTGACGCCGAGGCTGTCCCCGTGGCCGAGCCGCCCGCCGCGACGCCGGCGCGCAAGCGCAAGCCGGGACCCGCCGCCGCTGCCGCCGCCAAGGTCGAAGCGGCCGCTGCGGCCGCTGCGGCCGCTGCTGCCGCGGAGCAGGCGGAAATCGTGCCGGAGGCCTCACCTGAGTCCGAGCCCGCTCCGCTGGGCCCCGACCCCGTGGAGGCCGAGTCGGCGGCCGCGCCCGCCGAGGCGCCCATCGCCCCCGAGCCGGTCGCCTCCGAGCCGGTCGCCCCCGCGCCCGAGCCGGCCGAGCCCGCGCT
>DATCFW010000078.1:0-8559 GCA_036509295.1 Solirubrobacteraceae bacterium
TCAGCGCCAGCGCGCGACCGGCGGCGCCATCGTCCTCGCGGTAATCGATGCTCAGGCGCCGCGCGACCTGCCAGGCGAGCGCCTCGGGCCGCACTCCGGCCTCGACGCGGGCGCCGGCCAGGGAGAGCGCGAAGTCGGTCAGCGGATCGTCGCGGGCCGGGAAGCGATCGGCCACCAGCACCACCCGGACCCCGGCGCCCGGCGCCGGACCGGCCCGGCGTGGCCGGTTGGAGAGGGTGAAGCCGGCCAGCTCCTCCACCCCCAGCACCGCGTCGAGCGCCAGGAACTGACCGCGCTCCAGGCGGCTCGAGGGCGGCGCCGGCGACCGGGCGGTGCGGGCGGGCGGGTCACCGGCCCGGGCGCGGCGGCTCCGGCGCAGAACGCGCCCGGCGGCGCGCACCAGCGCCGGCTCGGGCGCAAAGCCCTCGTAGCGGCGTCCGAGCCAGGCCCGCCCGGCGGCATAGCCACGCCACTGCCGGCGCAGCGCGCGCACCGAGGTCCGGTAGCGGTGCTCGACCGACGGCGCCGGTCGTCCCACCAGCCGCCAGCCGGCCCGCTGCAGCCGCCAGCTGAAGTCGGTGTCCTCGGCGGCCCGAACGCCCTCGTAGAAGCCGCCGATGGCCTCAAACGCCGTGCGGCGGACGAGCAGGTTGGCGGCCACCGCGCGCGGCAGGTAGGGATGGGCGAGGTGCGCGTCCTGATCGAGGAAGCTCTTGGCCTCGCCGTAGCGCGCCGCCAGCCCGGCGGGGCGGGCGGGACCGCTTTCCGGCACGACGGGGCCGGCGACGGCCCCGACGTCATCGGGGATCGGGTCGGCGAAGAAGCGGGCGAGCAGGTCCGCGGGAGCGACGCAGTCGGCGTCCAGGAACAGGATCCAGTCCCCGGCGGCCCGCTCGGCGCCGGCGTTGCGGGCGTATGCGGGGGACTGCTCGCCGACCGCCCGCAGCACCGTCACGCCGTCACCGGCCGACGGCGCGGTCCCCGAGTTGTCGACGAGGATGAGCTCGTCGCCACCGGACACCTCCAACCCCCGCAGCCCGTCCAGCGCCGCCGCCGCCTGCGCCCGCGTTCCGGCGAACGGCATCACGACGCTGACGCCCGGGCGGCTCACGACTCACTCCGCGCCGGCCGGAACGAGCCGGCGCGCGCCCGGGCGAGCAGCGCGCGCGCCTGGCGGACCTCAGCGGGTTGCAGGAAGCCGACCGCCAGCAACACGAACGGAATCACCGCTGCCACCGCGGCGCGGCTCAGGAGGCCGACCACGCCGGAGGTGGGCAGGGCCACATCACCGGCGGCCGCCAGGCCGCCCACCACGATCACCAGTTCGCCCAGCCGCCGCCACTCGAACTGGACCGCGAACACTCGCCGGGTGAGCAGATGCATGAGGCTCAGCATCACCACATAGGCGCCGCACAAGGCCAGGCCGGCGCCGGCGAGGCCGAGCGGCGGCACCAGGACGAGCAGCAGGACGACGTTGGCGGCCAGCCCGGCGATCGACGCCGGGAAGTTGCGCGTGGTCACCTTGGCCCGGCCGGCGATGACCAGGAACACCACCCACAGCCCGTACATCGCCCAGCCGAGCGCCACCCACGGCAGCGCCCGGTAGGCGTCGAAGTACGACGGCGCCGCCAGCAGCCGCAGCACCCAGCGCCCGAGCAGCGCCAGCCCCGCCACCACCCAGCCGCTGACAAACAGGTAGTACGTCGTCACCAGGCCGTACAGCCGACCGGCCTCGCGGTCGTCGGTCACCGAGTAGGCGAGCGGCGGCCAGGCGTACTGGAACGCGCGGACGATGAACGCGACCGCGCCGGCGAGCTTGATCGCGATCGAGTACAGCCCGGCGAGCGCCGGGCCGCGGTGATGGAAGATGTAGTAGCGGTCGACGATGCTGAGCGCGTACACCGACGCCTCCGCCGGGACGGTCGGCAGCCCAAAGCCCAGCAGCACGGCCATCCGCTCCAGACGGGCCTCGCTGACGCGGCGCGGACGCAGCCGGTGGCGCATCACCCACCACAGGGCGAGCAGCACGACCGTGGTGGTCGCGTAATTGCCGAGCAGCAGCCCGCGCGCCCCGTCGTGCAGGCCGACGACGAGCACCACCGACGACGCCACCGTGAGCAGCACGTTGCTCACCGAGGCGATGGCGTACGTCCGCAGCCGCTCGTCGACGCGCAGCAGCCCGTAGGCGAGCTCGAGGTTGGTGAACGACCACAGGCCGAGGACGGCGATCCGCAGCGTGGTCGCGTCGCGGTACCCGAGCACGACTCGGCTCACCGGCCCGGCGGCACCGAGCAGCCCCACCGCCGCGGCCGTGCTCGCGATCAGCAGGAAGCCGATCGCCCGGCGGGCGAGCGCATCGCGACGGTCGGGGTCGGAGTCCGTGAAGTAGAAGCGCAGGAATGCCTCGATCATCCCAAAGCGGATGAGGATGCTGATGAAGATGACCCCGTTGGCGAGCAGCTCGACGACGCCGTAGCCGGCCGGATGGATGTACCGCGTATAGACCGGCAGCAGCAGCACGGCGATGAACTTGGAGACGACGTCGGCCAGCTGGTAGGCGGCCAGCGACGACACGAGCCGCTTCAGGTACGAGGTCACGGCGCCTAACGGTACGTCGTGGGCGCTAGGGCACGCCCTTAGCCGACCGTCACCACCGCGTGGGGCGCGGCGGCGGCGGTGACCGGCGAGGCGCCGGTGGTGCATGCCCGGTTGGTCACGCGCACGCCGACCAGATACGTGCCCGCCGGGGCCGGCCGGCCGCCGATCGTGCCATCCCATACGCTCGAGCCCCCGCGCGACGTCGCCGCGTAGTGCTTGACCAGGCGCGCTTGACCGGATCCGACCCGGTAGATGAGAATCTGCGGCCGCACGCCGTCGGTCCCGGTGTAGTGGATCGTGACTGCGCTGCGCGGCGAGGCCGACGAGACCGTCGCCGGGCTGACGCTCGTCACGACCGGCGCCGGCCGAGCGGTGTCGACGGTCACCGGCTCGAGCACCCCGGTTGACTGGTTGGCGATCACCAGCGTCCGGCCCTGATGGACGAGCGAGACGCGGACGTAGTACGTCCCGTCGGGCGCGACCTGGCCGTTGTCGAGCCGACCGTTCCAGCTGAACGTGTGGCGATGCTTGATCCTCATGTACCGGCCGGAGCCGGGCAGCGTCACGATGTTGACGCCGTCGTGGTCGATGTACACATCGACGTTGTCGGCGCGGTTGAGCAGGTAGAACGACACGTTCGTCTGGCGAAAGCTCAGCGGGATCAGGCGACCGGTCTTCCCGTTGCGCACCCGGCACACGCGGCCGGCGACGGGGTTGATCGCGCTCGGCACCGGCGCCGGGTAGCCGTTGATGAGCGGCGTCGTGATCTTCAGATGTTGGACGACGAAGAATGCGCCGACCGTGGCGATCACCAGCGCGACAAACGCCGCGACCGGCAACCTGGTGGCGCTCACAGCGCAACCACCGCCACGTTGGGGACGTCGAAGTCGTGGAAGGCGTCCAGGCCGCGCGGGTCGTCCCGGCACAGCACGACCCGGATGCTCCCTCCGTGGCAGACGACAAGCGTCGGCAACGGTCCGGCGGCGTGGATGTCGGTGAGGGCGGCGAGCACCCGCTGCTGGTGCACGAGCAGCGATTCGCCCTCCGGGAAGCGGAAGTCGGCCCCGGCGCGGCGCCAGGCGGCGTAGAGCTCGGGCTCGGCGCGCTCGATGTCCACCATCAGGTGACCCTCCCAGCGGCCGCGGGCACCCTCGCGCAGCCGCGGGTCGAGCGCCGGGCGGCGCCCGATCGCGGCCCCGACGATCTCAGCCGTCTCGCGGGCGCGACTGAGGTCAGACGCCCAGAGTGAGCCGATCTCATAGTCGGCGGCGATCTTCGCGGCCAGTTCGTGCGCCTGCCGGCGGCCGGTGTCGTTGAGCGGGGTGTCGGTCCAGCCCTGGAAGCGGAGCGGCTCGACGTTGTCGTTCGTCTCGCCGTGACGAGCGAGCAGGATGCCGCCGAGCTCCATCGGGGCTACGCGACGGGCGGTGCGGGCACGCTAGTCATCGAGGTCGGCGACCGCGGTGTCCGAGCGCAGCCCGACCCGGACCGTCTCCAGCGAGAGCGCGTCCTCCGGGACGATGTTGCCGAGGTTGACGTCAGGGCCGAATCGGCGCACGAACCACACCTGCTGGTCCTTGCGCGGCGCCTCGAACAGGATCTTCTCCGCGGGGATCGCGTGCACGATCTCGTCAACGAGTCCCTGGCGCACCTCGCCGTCGTGGCGGAAGATGCCGACGCTCCCGCTCTCGCGGGCCTCGGCGATCACCTTCCAGGCACCGGCCTCCAGCTCGGACTGGATCTGCTCGACCCAGCGGTAGGGCGCCATGATCCGGGTGTTGTCCTTGGAGCCGACCTCCGACAGGACGGTGAACTCCTGCGCGAGGCGGCTGATCAGCTCGAGCTTGCGGTCATGCTCGATGTTGATCGTGCCGTCGGAGAGCTCGATGTGCTCGATCCCGAGCTCGTGCAGCGAGGCGACGAGACGATCGAGCCGGTTCTGGGCGATCGCCAGCTCGGTGAGCGTGCCGCCGAACATGGCGGGCAGGCCGTGCGCCTTGTAGCGGGCCAGCTTGGCCTCGAGGTTGCCGGTCGCCACGGCGGTGCCCCAGCCGAGCTTGACGAGATCGATGTGGTCGCCGGCGACCTCGACCAACCCATCGACGTCGGCGACCGACAGGCCGCGATCGAGGATGTGGGTGATCCCCTCCGTGCGCGGCTTGGCGGTGCGCGGAGGGAGGTCGAGAAGATCCGAGATCGCTGACATCGGGCGGGAGGAGGGTAGAGGTCAGCCGGTCGATGCGAGATCGGACCCGGCGGTGACCACGACCTGCGCTGGGCAGGTCGCCGCGGCGCCGCACACCTTGGCTCGATCGCCCTGACTCACGCCCTGGACCGATGCCGGCCCCAGGCTCAGGGACTTGGCGACGGCGGCCGCGTCGTTGCGATACGCGGACTGCGTATAACCGACGATCGTCGAGCTGAGGCCGCTCTCGGCGGCGTCCGCCGGGGTGGGGCCGCTCTTGTACCCGGCGGTGGTCAGCTTGGCCAGCACGTCGTGGGCGAGGTTGGGCGTCGTAGTTCCGTTGAGCACCGCCACCATCACCGACGCGGGCGTCACCGCCGTCGCGGGCGTGGTGGTCGTGCGGTGCTTGCCACGGCTCGCAGAGCGGGAGGCGGCCGTCGTGCGCGCAGACGAGGACGAGGAGGACGAGCTCGACGAACCGTTTCCGCTCGAGCTGGTGAGCACGAGCACGCCGACGACGATCACCGCCAGCACGAGCGCGACGAGCAGCGCCAGCGCGAGCGGGTTCAGGCGGCGGCGCGGCGCGGCCGCGGTCCGGCCCAGCGGCGGGGGCGCCGAGCGCGACGGAGGGCTGCCCTGGGGGCGCAGGGAGACGCGGGGCGCGGCGGCGGGCGCGCCGTTGGCCGGGTCGCCCTCCAGGAACGTGGGGGGCGCCGCGGCGGGCGGGGCCGACGACGTGCCGTTACCGGCGCCGGCGGCGGTGGAGGGCGGCGGACCGGCCGGCGGGGGCGCGACGGGGACCGGATCCCCGCCCGACCGGTCGGCGAGGGCGCCGTTGGCGGCCTGGCCGTTGCCGGCGGTGTTCAGCGCGCGGATCGAGATCGGGTCGTCATCGCCCACCGGAATGAGGCGGGTGGCGGCGCTCAGCGCCGGCGCGCCGACGCCGGCGGGCGCTGACGGAATCATCGCCACCGCGCCCACCGGAACGGGCGCGGGCGCGGGCGCCACGGCCCGGGATGGCAGCGGCGCGGCCACCGCCCGGGCGGGCATGGGCGTGGGTGAAGATCCGAGTCTCGCCGCCGCCGGCGGCGCCGCGACGGGGGCGACGGACGTCGCGGGCGCCGGCGCCCGCGACAGCTGGTCCATGTAGGCATGGAGCTCCTCGAGCTGGCCTTCGGCGTAGTCGGCGCGGCGGCGGAGGTTCGCGGTTTCCCGCGCCTGCGTGAAGAACAGCAGGACGAGCAGCGCCAGTCCGATGATGGAGGCGAAACCGACATCGGCGCCCACCGAGCTGATGAAGTGGTGGATGGAGAGTGCGAACGGGATCGCTGCCATGATCAAGCGCGCAGTCTAATCGGGCCCGCCCACCCCGATGCCGGCGCCATCGCCGGCGGTCAGGGTGACCCGTGCCCCAGAGAGCTCGGACACGGTCTTCGCCAAAGCGGCGGCGTCACCTTCGAGCACGAGCAGGTTTATGTCCGCGAACGTGTGGTCGACCCAGACGGGGTCCAGGCGGTCGTGGCCGGCGCGCTGGATGCGCTGGACCGGCGTGGGCTGGGGGTATTCGTGGACGTCGAACAGCTCCTCGTGGAACTTCTCACCCGGGCGGGCGCCGACGATGTCGATCGCGATATCGCGCTCGGGCTCCAGTCCGGACAGCCGGATCATCGTGTCGGCGAGATCGATGATCCGGATCGGCTCCCCCATCTCGAGCACGAAGATCTCGCCGCTCACCTCGCCGCTCAGCGAGCCGGCGCGGATGATCAGCTGGACCGCCTCCGGAATCGTCATGAAGTACCGGGTCATTCGCTCGTCCGTGACCGTGACCGGGCCGCCGGCGGCGATCTGGCGGCGGAAGATCGGCACCACCGAGCCCGACGAGCCGAGCACGTTGCCGAACCGGACGGTCGCGTAGCGAGTGCGGGGGTGCTTGGCGGCCTCGGCCTCGACCGCCCACTCGGCGAGCGCCTTGGAGGCGCCCATCACCGTCGCCGGCTTGACCGCCTTGTCGGTCGACACGAGCACGAACGCGGTGACGCCGAGCTCACCGCAGATGCGCGCCACCAGTCGCGTCGCCAGCGCGTTGTTGCGGATCGCCTCCACCGGGTTGGCCTCCATCATCGCCACATGCTTGTAGGCGGCGGCGTGGAAGACGACCGACGGGCGGTGCTCGGCGATCACCTCGCGCATCCGCTCCTCCTCCTTGCAGTCGGCCAGGACGGGGACCGACGTGCGGATATGGCGGTCATCCTCGAGTTCGCGCTGGATCTCGAACAGGTTGTCCTCGGCGTGATCGACGAGCACCAGGCTGCGCGGCCCCACCCGCGCGATCTGGCGGCACAGCTCGGATCCGATCGAGCCGCCGGCGCCGGTCACCAGCACGACCTGGTTGGCCAGGTAGGAGCCGACCTGGGCGAGCTCCTCGCGCACCGGCTCGCGCCCGAGCATGTCCTCGACGCGGACCTCGCGCAGCTGCCGGGTGACGCGGAGCTGACCGGAACCGTCACGCAGCAGCTCGAACACCGTCGGGGTGGTGCGGACGGGGATCCCGCGCTTACGGCTGGCGGCGACGACGCGCGCCCGCAGCGTGCCCGGCGCCGACGGGATCGCGATCACGACCTCGTCGGGCTCGACCTCGTCGAGTACCCGCTCGAGGTCTGAGGTGGTCGTGCCGAGCACCTTGAGTCCGTACTCGTCCTTGATGCCCTGCTTGCGCGGGTCGTCGTCGAGGAACCCGACCGGGCGCAGCCCCAGCTGCCGGTTGCGCATCAGCTCGCGGACGACGAGGCGACCGCCCTCGCCGCCGCCGATCACCAGGACCTCGCGATCCCCCTTGTTGGCGCGCAGGCTGCGCACGCGCCCCTCCCCGATGAGCTGCACCGCGAACCGGGCGGCGACCAGCAGCGCCAGGGTGAGCAGGCAGAACGTCACGATCACGCTGGCCGGGAGCTCGACGGGTCCGCGCGGGCCGTACTCCGTCGAGTAGGTGATCTTGGGGTGGTGGTGGTGGACGGGTTGGACGTGCGGAATGCGCTGGGGAATCGCCGCCACCACCGGATGCAGGATCGCGATCAGGCCGACGACCACGACCGTGGCCACGAACACCGCCTGGAGCACCGCCTCGTAGTCCCGGCGCCCGATGAACCGCCACAGTCGCTGATACTGGCCAAACGCCGCCAGCACGATCAGGGTGACGGCGACGGCGCCACCGATGGTGGTGCCGAGCAGATGCCCGTAGCGCTGGTTGGGGAAGCTGTCAAAGCGACCCTCGAACCGGAGCCAGAAAGCGAAGAAGTAGGCAAGCGCGACCAGAACACCGTCCACCAACAGCTGGGGCAGAGCGTGACGGTGGACGGGAAAGGCCGCGGATCTGATCCGTCGGCGCATGCGCGCGGCATTTTAGTCGCGCAAACGTGAAGCGGTGCTAAGTGACCACTAAGCGCGGTCAGGACGCCCCACTCGGTCCGCGTGCGGGCGGGTCGGTGCGAGCGGTCGGCTGAGCCCACGCCCACGCCCGCGGCTACTTGGGGACGAGCACGCCCTGCGGATGCCGGGCGGTCGGCACGTACAGCGATTTGAGCGAGGCGCAGCCGGGGGCCTGGGCGCGCTGCGGCCGCAGCGGCTGCACCGCCCAGCCGTTCGGCAGCAGGATGAAGTAGACGATGGGGTTGCTGCGCTTGAGCACCTTCAGGGGCTGGTAGGCGACCTGGCCGGTGTTGCGGTGCAGATACCAGCCGGCAACGCTCACGTACTCGACGTTGAGCAGCGCGCCGCCG
>DATCFW010000079.1:0-3195 GCA_036509295.1 Solirubrobacteraceae bacterium
CGGGTCGCGGACCTGCTGACCGAGCTCGGCTATCCCCACGACGCAGCCCAGGCCGGCGAGCGGCTAGCGGCGTGGGCGGCGGATCGGCACGGGACGGTGCTGGTGGCCGTGGTCGACGGGCGCGTCGCCGGCGTGATCGCCGTGCACGCGATCCCGTACTTCGAGCGACCCGGCGCGTTCGCCCGAGTGGTCGCGCTCAGCGTTGACCGCGAGCGACGCCGGGGTGGCATCGGCCGGTGCCTGGTGACGGCCGCGCAGGAGTGGGCCGCCGCCCACGAGTGCGTCGAGATCGAGGTGACGAGCCGGCTGGCCCGCAGCGACGCCCACCGCTTCTATGCCGCCCTCGGCTACGCGGACCAGGGCGGCTGGTCGGGTCGCCTCACCCGCCCGGTCGGTCAGAGCACGGGGTAGAGCTCGCCGGCGATCGCGTTGGGATCCGTGAGCTTTCCGCGGCCGAGGAGCTCCCCGTCATCGGTGACGAACCGGCTGCTGGAGCCCCTCGAGGTCTGACTGATGTCTACAGCTGCAGGTCGGCCTCGGCCGACGGCGGGTCCTGAGCGGCGAGCACGTAGTCGATCACCCGGCGGTCACCGGACTCGTGGCGCTCGACAACCTCGCCGGTGCAGGTGCACAGCTCCACCACGGCCCGGTCGCCGCGGCGCTCGGCGATCCGGCAGCCCGCGCCAAACAGTCGCCAGCGCTCGAGATCCGCAACGGTCAACGCCCGCCCGCTCATTCGGCCTGGAGCAGCTCGATGTAGCGCTGCGCCGACCGCTCCAGGATCGGCGTCGCGTCGCGGCGCAGGACCGGCGACCACCAGCCGCCGTAGACGCGATCGAACGCATACGGTGCTACCGCGTCGAGGACTGCCCGCACCGCCGGCTCGGCGAGCGGCAGCCGGTTGGGCGCGCTGTACACGAACGAGATGCGGTCCTCCCCGGGCGTGACGAACATCGTGTCCCCGGCGAGCAGCGCCCCTCGCCCCTGCGCCCCCGCCGCCCAGTGCGCGACGGCGCTGCCGGGAAAGTGACCGCCGCACTGCACCAAGGTCACGCCGGGCACGACCTGATGGGCTCCGGACCACGTCCGCACGGCGGCGTCGGGGCGCGTCAGCCAGGACAGGTCAGCCTCGCACAGCAGCAGCTCGGCGCCGAACGCGTGGCCCCACTCGACCATCGCGCCGTACATGTGCGGGTGGCTCGAGCTGACGGCGCGCAGCCCGCCGGCGTCCCGGACCGCCGCGATGGCAGCGGCGTCGAGAAACGCCGGCGGATCCCACATCAGGTTGCCCTCCGGGGCGCAGATCAGGAGTGCCCGCTGGCCGACGCCGATGCCGGGCTCGACGCCGATGCCGATCAGCCCGGGCTCGACCTCGCGGACCACCGTATGGGCGCCTGACCGCGCCAGCTCGGCCATCGTCGTCCACTCCTGGCCGGTGGGCGGGACCCACTGGCGCTCGTCCTCGCACAGCCGGCACACACCCGGCGGCGATGCCGCCGGCGGGTAGTTCGCCCCACACGCGGGGCAGATCCAGATGGGCGCGGCGTCCTGGGGCAACTCCGCCGTGGAGCCTACCTCCCGGCGGCGGCGAACCCGACCGAGACGTCGCTGGGGCGCCTGAGTGACAACCGGCTGTCAGGCAGGGGCGCACCTCTCGCCGATGCCCGGGTGTGCACCTGTGTCACGCTGACCGGGTGCCCGGGGGACCTCACCGCGAATCGCTCGAGTTGGCTTTCCGGCGCCCGTTCAATCCCGGCAATCTGTTCGGCCACCTGGCGGCAACGGCAGTGCCCGGCGTGGAGGAGGTCCGCGCCGGGGCGTATCGCCGAACGCTACGCCTGACCCACGGTCCGGCAATCGCCGAGCTCACGCCGCGCGACGATCACGTCGCCTGCCGGCTCATCGTCACCACGGCCGACGACCTCGACGCGGCGATCAGCCGCTGCCGGTGGCTGCTCGATCTCGACGCCCGCCCGTCCGTGATCGACGGTCACCTGGCCCGCGATCCGATCCTGGCTTCGCTCGTGACCGCGGCGCCGGGAAGACGGATCCCGCGCTCGGTGGACGGGCCCGAGCTCGCGATCCGCGCGGTGCTGGGGCAGCAGGTCTCGACGGCGGCGGCGCGGACGCTGGCGGCTCGACTGACGGTCACGTTCGGCGAGCCGATCAGCGATCGCGATGGCGGCCTCACCCATCTGTTCCCGACTCCGGAGTCGCTGCGCCACGCCCGGCTGGCCGGGCCGGCGAGCCGAGGGCGGACCCTGATCGCGCTGGCGTCGGCGCTGGCGTCCGGAGATCTGATGACCGGCCCCGGCGCCAACGTGGGCGAGGCCCGTGCCGTGCTCGCCGGCCTGCCGGGAATCGGGCCGTGGACGACGGAGGTCATCGCGATGCGAGCGCTCGACGACGGCGACGCGTTCCCGGCGTCCGACCTGGGCGTCAAGCGGGCCGCCGAGGCGCTGGGGCTGCCGGCGACACCAGGCGCTCTGATCACGCGCAGCCGCGAGTGGGCGCCGTGGCGCGCCTACGCCGTGCAGTACCTCTGGGCGACGCTGCCGCACTCGATCAACGTGTGGCCCCCGCCTGCGCCCCCGCCCCCGCCTGCGCCCCCGCCCCCGCCCGCCCCCGACTCCGACCCCGACTCCGACCCCGTCCGCGGCACCAGCGCCGGTCGGCGGCGCCCTGATCCGATCGCCTAACGGCAGGTCGGGTCGGGGTTGAACGTCGCCTCTGACTGGGCGAGCGTCAGCGGGCCGCCCGACGGGATCGGCTGCACGTGGTTGACCTCGATGTTGCCGGGATCGTCGGAGGGGTCGAACGGGCGATAGAGGCCGAACCGAGCCAGCTCGGCCTCGCTGATCCGCGCTGCGCTCGAGCGCAGCAGGCTGTTGACGCCGATGTCCTCCGCCATGCCGCGGGTATGCGGGTCGTCCGCGAAGCCGCCGACGGCGACGCTGTGCGCGGGCGTCCGGTATCCGCTGATCCCGTAGATCGTCACCCCGAGCGCCTGGCCCAGTGCGTTGAGGTCACCGGTGATCACCGGCAGCTCGCCCTCGGTCTGACTGGTGCCGGGGTCAGCGACGAAACCGGGGCCGCTCGACGTCGCGATCGGGGTGGCATCCGCTGCGCTCACCGCCCCCCCGCACAGGTTGAGCTGCTTGAGCTCGCGCCTGACCTGTGACAGCGGCACGGCAT
>DATCFW010000080.1:0-6944 GCA_036509295.1 Solirubrobacteraceae bacterium
CGGTCTCGACTGCCCCGTTGCCCTCGCCGAGCCGGGACACGAGCGTTTGGTCGATCTTGAGGATGTGCACCGGCAGCTGGGACAGGTTGACCGACGACGAGATGGCGGTTCCGAAGTCGTCGATCGCCAGCTTGACGCCCAACTTGTGGAGCGCGGTCAACTGCCGAGCCGCCAGCTCGGGCTCGGCCTCGAGCGCCCCCTCCGCCACCTCGAGGCAGAGGACGCTCGGATCGTGCCCGCCATCGCGCATCGCCGTCATCAGATGATCCACCAGGCCCGGATCCCCGAGCTGCCGGCCCGACAGATTGACCGAGATCGTCACCCCCGGTCGGGATTGACGCCACCGCTGCACCTGCGCCAGCGCCTGGTCGAGCACCCACTCGCCGATCGGCACGATCAGGCCCGTCTCCTCGGCAATCGGGATGAAGTCCACCGGCGCCATCAGCCCGCGCTCGGGATGCTCCCACCGGACGAGCGCCTCGAACCCCTCGAGGCCGGTCTTGCCGTTGAGCGACACCCGCGGCTGGTAGTGGACCCGCAGCTCCGAGCGGCTCACCGCCTCGCGCAGCGCTCGCTCGAGCTCGGCGCGGGGACCGGGCATGGCGCCGAGGCGACCGTCGAAGACCTCCGAGCGCGCGCCGCCGACCCCCTTGGCGCGATACATCGCGGTGTCAGCGTGGCGGATGACGTCCTCGATCGCCATCTCGGGGTCGGTGACCACCGTGACGCCGATGCTCACCGCGATCGAGCGCTGCTGGTGGCCGAGCGTCACCGGGGCGCCGGCCGAGCGGCTGATGCGATCGGCCACCAATGCCGCCTCGTGCTCGGTCTCCAAGCCCTCGAACAGGAACGTGAACTCGTCGCCGCCGAACCGCGCGACGGTGTCCATGGGGCGCAGCAGCTCCCGGAAGCGATCGGCGAGCACGGTGAGCAGCCGGTCGCCGGCGCTGTGGCCGAGCGAGTCGTTGATCTCCTTGAAGTCGTCGACGTCCAGGAACAGGACGACCACCGGGCTGGCGGTGCGACGGCTGCGGTCCAGGGCGACCCGGACGCGATCGACGAACAGCGCCCGGTTGGGCAACGCGGTGAGCGGGTCGTGGAGTGCCTGCAGCGCGAGCGCCACCTCGGATCGCTTGCGCTCGATGGCGTAGCGCACCGCCCGGCCGAGCACCGCGGCGTTCAGCTCGGCCTTGAGCAGGTAATCCTGCGCCCCGGCCCGCAGCGCCGCGACCCCGAGCTCCTCGTCGGCGCGATCGGAGAGGACGATGATTGGCGTGTCCGGCGACGCGGCGCTCAACTGCTCCACCCCCGCGATCGCGCTCGGATCGTCCGGAAGGTCGAGCAGCACGCACGTCGCACCGTGGTCCAGCAGCTCGTGCGCCGCGTCGGCCAGCACCGCGGCGTGGCTGACGACCAGCCCGCGCGTCCATACCTCCCGGAGCATCTCTCCGAGCATCATCGCGGCTTGTGGGTCATCCTCGACGAGCAGGACCCTGGCGGGCCGACCGGGCCCGTCTTGCACCTGCACCTGCGCCACCTTGCAAACCTCCGTGTTGCCTTGCGCGAAGACTCTAGCTGGGAATGTGAGGTTTGACCATGAAAATACAAAAATGAGAGGTTTGTCCTCCCGGTTCGCTGTGAGACCACTTCGTTCGCTGGGCGCACGGATCACGGCGGCGGCGGCCGCCTCGATCCTCGCCGCGGTCGTCCTGTTCGCGGTCGTCACGGTGCTCCTGGTCAATCACCAGCTGCGCGCGTCGCTGGATTCGGCGTTGCGTCAGCGGGCGCAGGAGGTCGCCCAACTCGCCGTCTCGACGCCCGCGGTGCTCACCGACGCGGGTGCGCTGGAAAGTCCGGTGTCCGGGCGTCAGGTGCTGGTGGAGGTGATCGACGCCCGCGGGCGCATCGTCGCTCGCTCGCTCAGCCTCGGTGCCGAGGTGCTGCCCGAGGACGCCCTCGAGCGCACCGCTCGGCTGGGTGGCCGGACGGGAGCCGAGGACCTGAGGCTCGGTGCCCGGCCGCTGCGGATGTACGCCGCGCCGATCGCCGATGCGGGTGGGCCGGCGGCCGGCGGCGTCGTCCTCGTCGCCTCGGACACCGCTGACATCGCCCACACGACGTCGCGGCTCGGCGTGCTCGTCGCGCTCAGCGGGGCGGCGATCGTGCTGCTCGCCGCCGGGGCCGCCGCCGGGCTCACCCGGCGCGGGCTGCGCCCCCTGCGCTCCCTGGCCGACGCGGCGGGAGAGATCGAGCGCACCCCGGACCCGGCCCGGCGGCTGCCCACGCCGGCGACGCTCGACGAGGTGGGGCAGCTCACCGGGGTACTCAACCGGATGCTGGCGTCGCTCGAGGAGGCCCGCGCCGGCGAACGACGGTTCCTGGCCGACGCGTCCCACGAGCTGCGCACCCCGGTGACGGCGCTGCTGGGCAACGTCGAGTACGCGGCGCGTCACGGCGCCGACGCCGACGTGCTCGCCGACCTGCGCCACGACGCGACGCGGCTGGCGCGGCTCGTCGACTCGCTGCTGGCCCTCGAGCGCGTCGGCGCGACCGTCGCCGCCAGTCAGCCGGTATCACTGGCGGCGCTCGTCCGCGCGGCGCTCGATGAGCACGACCCGGGGCGCGTCCACGAGGGCACCATCGACGAGATCACCGTGCGCGGCGACCACGCCGCCCTGCGCCGGGCGGTGAGCAACCTCGTCGAGAACGGCCTCGTCCACGGACCGGCCGGTGGTCACGTCACCGTCTCGCTGGATCGCGCCGGCGATCACGCTCGCGTGAGCGTGTCCGACGAGGGGGCGGGGCCCGACCCGGCCGAGCACGAGCGCCTGTTCGAGCGGTTCTGGCGCGGCGACGGTGCCGCCCACCGCCCCGGATCCGGCCTCGGTCTGTCGATCGTCGCTGCGATCGCGCAGGCGCACGGCGGCCAGGTGCTGGTGAACGGGTCGACGTTCACGCTCGACCTGCCGGCGGCGGGTCAGTCGGCGGCGGGTTGGGCTCCGGGGGCGGGCGGGCCTGGGTCCGCCGGGTGGACGGGCTCGGCGGGCGGCTGATTGTCGACGTGCGGGCGCAGCGCCTTCTGCCACCAGCCGGTGCTGCGCCAGCCGCCGAACTTGTACGCGATGTCGCGGTACACGCCGACCGCGACAAAGCCCAGCGACTCGTGTAGTCCGACGCTCGACTCGTTGGGCAGCGTGATTCCGGCGCACGCCTCGTACACCCCTTGGGCGACGAGCAGCTCGAACAGCCCCGCGTACAGTGCGCGGCCGATGCCGCGGCGGTGATGGGAGGCCGAGATGTAGACCGTCACGTCGGCCGTCCACCGGTACGACGCGCGGTCACGGTGGCGCGACGCGTACGCGTAGCCGACCACGTCGCCATCGATCTCGGCGACCAGCCACGGGTAGTCGCGGGAGATGATCCGGATGCGGTCAACGAACTCATGCGGTGCCGGGGGGCGCTCCTCGAGCGACGCGACGCCGGGGTCGACGTACGGCGCGTAGACGGCGGCGCAGGCGGCGGCGTCGCGCTCGGGGTCGGCGTGGCGGATCAGCATCGTGCGGTCGGACTCTAGAAAACGGCCAACGCGTCGCGGATGCGGGCGATCTCGGGCGGTTCGGGCGGCGGTGGCCCAAAGCCGGCGGCGACGGCCAGCCGCAGCGAGGAGGTCAGGAAGATCGTCGGCGGCGCGCCGCGCTGCGCGTCGGCGAGCGCGATCGGCTGCTCGCGGGCCCGCAGCCCGAGCTTCGGCGCCAGCTCCAACAGCGCCGCGCGGGTGACCCCGGGCAGGATGCGACCGTCGGCGGGCGGGGTGATGAGCTGCTCGCCGTCGAGGACCCAGAAGTTCCCCCACGCTCCCTCCAGCACCGTGCCGTGCTCGTCGACGAGCAGTGGGACCGGATCGGCGCCGTGGCGTTCGACGAGTCGCCGGTCACACCACTTGTGGGCCCCGAGGCCGCCGGGCACGACGACCGGCGTGACGCTGACCGGCCGGGGCGCGTCCGGGGTCAGGGCGGAGGCGACGAGCTCGAACCGCAGCTCGCCGGCGCCCGGCACGGCGTTGACGCGGATGCGGTGCTCGCCGAGCAGCCCGGCGGCCCGCTCGAGCAGCCGCCGCCGCGGCTCGTCGGTGAGCGGCAACCCATACAGCTCCTGCAGCGAGTGGGCGAGCCGCGCGAGGTGGGCGGGCAGCCGCTGGATGGCGCCGTCGCGGACGCGGACCGTCTCGTACACCCCGCCGGCGGGGTCCGGGCGATCAGGCGGTGTGGCCGGCATGGGCGAGCTCCGCGTTGTGGATGACCACCGAGCTGCCGGCGGCGGCGGCGATCGGGCGCGCCTTGGCCAGTGCCTCCTCGAGCTCGCGCCGCGGATCGGAGTCGGCGACGATCCCGCCGCCGGCGCCGAGCCACAGCCGCCCACCGGCCAGTTCCAGGGTGCGGATGGCGACGCTCAGCTGCAGTCCGGCGACGGGGCTGGTGAAGCCGATCGCGCCGGTGTAGACCTCCCGCCCGGAGCGCTCGAGCGCGGCGATGACCCGCAGGGACTGCACCTTGGGGGCACCGGTGACCGAGCCCGGCGGGAACGTGGCCCGCAGGACCTCGCCGTCGCCGACGCCCTCGCGCAGCCGGCCCTGCACGTAGGAGACGAGATGCCACAGCCCGGGGTGGGGCTCGGCGGTCGGATGGCGGGGGGCGAGCACCGAGCCGTACTCGCAGACGCGGCCGAGGTCGTTGCGCATGAGGTCAACGATCATCACGTGCTCGGCGGCGTCCTTGGCCGAGCCCCGCAGCCGCTGCAGCGCGGCGGCGGCGATCCCCGGATCGCGATCGCGCGCGATCGTGCCCTTGATCGGCCCGGTGACGATGTGGCGGCCGCGGCGGCGCAGGAACAGCTCCGGGGACAGCGAGGCGATGCCGCCGCGCGGGGTGTCGAACGCGGCCGCGAACGGAGGGGCCACCGTGCCCAGCGCCTGCTCCAGGAGTTGCGCCGCGGTGTGGTCGGCGTGGCCGGCAAGGCGCAGGCAGATGTTGGCCTGAAAGATCTCGCCGGCGGCGATCCGGCGGCGGCAGTCGGCCACCGCGTCGAGGTGGTGGGCGGCGTCGCCGGCGGTGAGGGTGAGCGGGGTCGGCGGGCGCGGGGGCGGCGAGTCCCCCCGGCCGGGCGCCGGCGCGTCGCCCCGCAGCCGGCGCGCGAGCTGCTCGGCCCGCGCGGTGAGGGCATCGCGGCGCGCGTCGGTGCTCAGCGCCTCGAACCACCAGCGGCCGGTCGGGTCCCGGCGCAGGACGTTGTCGTAGTAGGCGAGATGGAAGTCGGGAAGCGCGACGGGCCGGTACGGCGCCAGCGGGATCTCCTCCACCCGGGCAGCGAGCCGGTAGCCGAGCCAGCCGAACCAGCCGCCGCCGACGGCGCCCTCGGGGAGCGGCGGCGCGGCATTGAGCACCGGCAGGTCGTCGAGCGTCGCGAACGGGTCGTCGGCGTCCCCGGCGACGCGCACCGGATCGGCGCCGACGATCGCTCCGCCGCCCGCCCAACGGCCAACGAGCGCGAACGGCAGCGGCTCGTCGCCGAGCGCGCGCAGGACCTGCGTGGCCGTCCACCGGCAGCGCAGCGGCACGCGCCACAGATGGGCGGTCGCGGCCGTCGTCGCCGACGCTATCGTCCGCTTGACCGACACGTCACTCTCCGTCTGACCCGCACGCCACTCCTCCGCTTGACCGACACGCCACAGATAATGTACGAATTGGTTCTATGACCGCAACCCTGATCGATGGCAAGGCGATAGCTCAGCAGGTTCGCACCGAGGTGCGCGCTGAGGTCGATGCATGGGTGGCCGGCGGCGGACGCCGGCCCGGGCTGGCCACCGTCCTCGTCGGCGAGGATCCGGCATCGGCGGTCTACGTCGCCAACAAGCAGAAGGCGTGCCTGGAGGTCGGGATCGAGGGGTTCGCCCACGACCTTCCGGCCAGCGCGACGCAGGACGAGGTGACGGAGCTGTTGGCGCAGCTCAACGCCGATGACCGCGTGTCCGGCATCCTGCTCCAGCTCCCGACGCCCCCGCACATCGACGGGTCGTTTCTCACCACCCAGATCGACGCCGGCAAGGACGTCGACGGGCTGACGCCGGTGTCCGCGGGCCTGCTGGCCAAGGGCCTGGCGGGGCTGCGGCCGTGCACCCCGTCGGGCTGCATCGAGCTGCTGCGCCGCCACGACGTCGCGCTGTCGGGCGCTGAGGCGGTGGTCGTCGGCCGGTCCGACCTCGTCGGCAAGCCGGTCGCGGCGCTGCTGCTGGCCGAGAACGCCACGGTGACGGTGTGCCACTCGCGCACCGGCGACCTGGCGGCCGTGTGCCGCCGCGCCGACGTGGTGATCGCCGCCGTCGGGCGACCCGAGATGGTGAAGGGCGACTGGATCAAGCCGGGCGCCACGGTCATCGATGTCGGCATCAACCGCACCGACGCCGGCCTGGTCGGCGATGTCGAGTTTGCCTCGGCGGTCGAGGTCGCCGGTCTCATCACCCCGGTCCCGGGGGGCGTCGGGCCGATGACGATCGCGATGTTGCTGCGCAACACGCTCGAGGCCGCGCGCCACCAGGACGCCACGCTCCGCGCCGTGTAAGCGGGGCCCGAGCCGCGGCCAACCCAGCCCACGGTTGCGCCCGGGGCTGCCGCGCCCTCGGGCTGCCGCGCCCTCGGGCCCCCGGGCCGTTGCGGCCCCGGGGGCTGCCGCGCTCGTCTCCGGAGGCCCATTTCGTGGAAAACCCGCGGCGCGCGGCCGGGCTTTCCACGTTGTGGACGCCTGGCGGTTCGTTTGGTGGAAAGTCCAATTGTGCAAATCCGAACTTTCCACGAAATCGACCGTCGCGGGGGTGCGGGCGTCCGGCGGGGTGCGGGGTGTCCGGCGGGGTGCGGGGTGTCCGGCGGGGTGCGGGGCGTCCGGCGGGGTGC
>DATCFW010000081.1:0-8224 GCA_036509295.1 Solirubrobacteraceae bacterium
ACAGCGCGGTGGCGAGCCGGCGCCGGGACTCCCGGGCCACCGGGTTGTCCACGCCGAGCTCGTCCAGGATCCCCACGACGAGGCGGCGGATGTCGTCCCGGGCGCCGTCAGCGGAGGGGAGATAGCCGATCAACAGGTCCAGGGCGCGCTCGTGATCGCCGGCGTCGAGCGCCTGAAACGCGCTCCGCACGTCGTCGGCGGCGCCGCGCTGCTCGAGTCCGATCCGCGCCGCCAGGCCGTCGGCGGCGAAGCTGCCGGGAACCTCGCGCACGAGCGCGAGCGCCCCCTCGGAGTCGCCGCGACCGTGCAGCAGGCGCGCCAGCGGGACGGCGGCGTCGGCGCGAGACGGCTCGAGCTCCACCGCCCGCCGCAGCGACTCCTCGTCGCCCCGGGACACGAGGCCGTCGGCCTCGGAGGGCAGCAGCGAGTCCAGGAAGCTCTCGACGGCGGTGGGGGGCTGGGCGCCGACGAACTCGGCGGCCACGTTCCCGTCACGGAACGCCTTGACCGCGGGGATGCTCTGGATCCCGAAGGTGCGGGAGACGTTGGGATTGGCGTCGACGTCGATCTTGGCCAGCTCCACCTGGCCGGCGCGAGCGGCGATGCCGCGCTCGAGCACCGGGCCGAGCTGACGGCAGGGACCACACCACTCCGCCCAGAAGTCGACGACGACGGGGAGCGTATGGGAGCGGTCGATGACCGCGGTCTGGAAGGTCGTATCGGTGACATCCATGGTGCTCATTGATGGTAGCCACGGCCGTACGGTGCCCGGCTCGATCGTGTAGACACCGGGGCGTGTCGGAGTACGTGACTGAGCGAGGGTCGATCGGGCTGGCGGTGAGCGACACGGGGGAGGGGCCCGCGGTCCTGCTCGCCCACGGTCTCACGGCGACGCGCCGCTACGTGGTGATGGGCTCGACGGCATTGCCGCGCGGCGGTCACCGGGTGATCGCCTATGACGCCCGTGGGCACGGCGCTTCGTCGCCGGCGCCGTCCGCGGACGCGTACGCGTACGAGGATCTCGGCGCCGACATGGAGGCCGTGCTCGACCGCGCCGGCGTGGAGCGCGCGGTCCTCGCCGGAGCGTCGATGGGCGCCCACACCCTGCTCTGGCTCGCGCTGCACCGACCCGAACGGGTGGCCGGCCTGGTGGTCGTCACCCCGGCGTTCACCGCCGAGCCCGACGATCCGGCGCGCCTGGCGCACTGGGACGCGCTGTCGGCCGGGCTGCGCGAGGGCGGCATCGACGGC
The DNA here is from genome assembly GCA_036509295.1 of Solirubrobacteraceae bacterium. Taxonomy (GTDB): domain Bacteria; phylum Actinomycetota; class Thermoleophilia; order Solirubrobacterales; family Solirubrobacteraceae; genus Palsa-465. Next base: position 1,252 of record DATCFW010000081.1, read on the forward strand.
TTCGTCGCCGCGTACACCGCGGAGGGGTTCGACGCGGTCCCCGAGCGCTGGCGCGAGACGGTGATCACGGTCATCCGCCAGCGGCTCGCGCTGCACGATCACCCCGAGGCGGTGGCCGACGCGCTGCGCGTCGTGCCGCGCTCACGCCCGTTCGCCGCCGTGGCGGACCTGGCGGCGATCGACGTCCCCACCGCGATCGTCGTCTCGGATGACGAGGCCGACCCCGAGCACCCCCGCGCCGTGGGCGAGGCCTACGCGCGGGCGATCCCCGGCGCCCGCCTGGTCACCGACGAGCCCGGCCGCTCGCCGATCGCCTGGCAAGGCAGCCAGCTCTCCAAGGTCATCGCCGAGGCGGCCCGGGAGGCGTCGCTGTGACCTCGGGGGCACCGGCCGGGCACACAGGGACGCCGCTGGTGCGCAAGCTCGGGATCAAGCCCGAGGCGCGGGTGGGTTTGATCGGCGCTCCGGCGGGCTTCGACGAGGTGCTGGGGGAGCTGCCACCCGGGGTGACCGTCCGCCGGCGGGTGCCGGGAACGTTCGACGTAATCGTGGCGTTCGCCACCCGGCGCGCTGACCTGGAACGGCGGCTGCCGGCGCTCACGGCGGCGCTCGATCACGCTGGAGGACTGTGGGTGGCGTGGCCGAAGCGCTCCTCAGGGGTGACGTCAGATCTCGGGGACGGTCCGGTCCGCGAGCTCGGCCTCGCGGCGGGGCTGGTTGACAACAAGGTGTGCGCGATCGACGAGACGTGGTCCGGGCTGCGGTTCGTGTACCGGCTGGCCGACCGGCCGCCGCGCTGACCCGCCGCGCTGACCCGCCGCGCTCACCCGCCGCGGTGACTGCCGCGCTGGCGTCAGCCGGCGCGGCGGAGCACGTACACGCGGGCGCAGCCGAAGCTGTGGACCGATCCGAGGAGCGGGCCCAACGCCCGCGTCAGGCTCCGGGGATGCTTGCAATCGGACACGAGGATCCTCGCACCGGTACCGGCGACGAACGCGCGCGCCGAGGCAGGGGTCATGCGGCCGCCGAACAGGCGATCGGCGCGCTTGGCCTGAGCCTCGTAGCTCACGCTCCAGTAGCCGTGGCCGACCCACACGTTGCGGCCGGTCTGCGCCGGCACGAGCACGGCGAACGGGGTGGGGGCGAGGACGCCGCCGGCGGGGGCGTGGGTCTCGACCCAGTTCAGCGCATCGGCGTCGGAGTTCGGCAGGTAGTACTGGAGCACCGAGCTGTCGGCGGTGCGGACGAACTTGCGGGCGTCATAGGCGAGCCCGGGGATCGTGACCAGGCCGATCGCGACGGTCCCGAGCACCGCGCCGAGCGCGACGGGCAGGCGCAGCCGCTGCCAGCCGCGCACCGCCAGGATCGCGAACGGGAAGCTGAGGCCCTGGAGGGCGTGGGGGGCGAACGAGTCGTTGGCGAAGTACGTCACGAAGCAGGCGAGCACCCACAGCAGCAGCGCCTGCTCGATCACCACCCCGCGGGGGCGCCGGACGCCAAGCGCGGCGAGCGGCGCGAGCGGGCCGAAGCCCGCGAGCAGCACGAGCGCGGACAGGCGGGGGATGACCTCGTGGTGTGACGCCAGCTCCCACGCCGGGTCATGTTGGGAGAGCAGGTAGTAGTAGGCGAGCGGCAGCGCCGCGCCAATCGCCGGGATCGCGAAGGTCGCCCAGCACCGCAGGCGGCCGAGCACCGCCAGGCCGGCGAAGATGAGGATCAGGGTGACCCCCTGCCACGGATGCAGCCACGAGGCGACGAGCGCCGCGCCCGCGGCGATCATCAGCGCGCGCGGCTCGGCGCGTCGGCGCCGGGTCGCCCGCGGCGCGGCCGCCAGGTCCGCCGGGGCGGGGCCGAGGGCCCGTTCGGTCGCGAGCAGCGCCGCCGGCACGAGCGCGAGGCCGAGGGCGCTGGGGACGTAGCCCCACAGCTTGTCGGCCGCCAGCAGCTCGTTGCCGAGCAGATACAGCTGAAACCGGAACGGACCGCCGGAGCCGAGCCGGGTCCAGCTGAACAGCGCCGTCAGCGGCGTGTAGAGGAACAGGCACAGGACGACCGCGGCCGCCCGTGGCGCCAGGCGGTCGGCGAACAGTCGTCGCGCCCACGCGACCGCCGCCGCGAACATGGCGATGACCGCGACGGGCTTGAACACCAGGTACGCGAGCGGCAGCGAGAGGCCGAGGCGATACAGCCAGCCGGTGATGGCGAACAGCGGCTCCAGGTAGACATGACCGCTCGGCGCGAGCGTGAACAGATCGGAGGCCAGCCCGCCGTGGACGCCGGCGTCGCGTGCCCACGCCAGGTACTGGAGCTGATCGGCCCCCAGCACGCCGTCGGCACCGATCAGCCCGTCCGCGCCGGTGAACTGAGCATGCAGCTGCGCGGCATGGATCAGCAGCACGACGATCGGGAACAGGCCCCACACCGCCAGCGCCACCAGCAGCACCATCTCAGCGCGCGAGGCTCGCGGTCCTCGGGGCAGCATGGCGGGCAAGACTAGTGGTCACGGACGGGGCCACCGGCCGCGCCGGTCATCCGGTGGCGGCGCGTCGGCCGCGCCGCCACCAGGTCTCAGGCCGGTTCAGCCGGCGGCGACGTGATCGGTCCGGTTCGCCGGAGCGATGTAACCGTTGCCGCGGTAGTCGACCGTGATCTTGACCCCGACCGGGCCCTTCCCATACAGCTTGCGGAACGAGGCCGCCACCGAGAACCGGCAGTCGGTGCCGACCGGCGCCACGACGAACGCCAGCTGGCGACGGCCGTTGTAGAACCGGACGCCGACGTTGCCGGTGCACCGCTGCGCCGCGGGGATGGCGCTGGCTCCGCCCAGCGTGCCGTTCGTCGTGAACGCGTACGGCGAGCGCCGGTCATGTGACGGCGAGGTGTGCGCGCTGAAGTTGGGCTTCAGGCGCGTCAGCGGCTCGGTGAAGAACGTCTGGTCGGCGCCCATCGAGACGACGGCCGAGCCGTGGTAGGCGATGATCCGGTAGTGAAACAGGGTCTCGGGCGCGAGGCCGACGAGCGGCCCGGAGACGGCCACCGGCACGACGGCGGCGGCGAGCGGTGCATTGGTCGTCGTCTGGTAGCCGTAGCTGCTGGTGAGCCCGTATTGGATCGCCCAGTTGGTGACCGCGCCCTCGGGGTTGATCAGGCCGGTCGGAGTGGCTCCGGACTTGCCGACGTCGATCGCCGCGCCGGTGATGACGGCCGCGGGCGGGTGCCCGGTGGTCGTGAACGTGCGGTCGGCCCCGATCGACGATCCCACGCCGTTGATCGCACTGATCCGGTAGTGATAGGTCGTCCCGGGGGTCAATCCGGTGATGGCCCGGGCGACGGGCACCACCTTCGCGCCGCGGCCCGCCGAGTGCGCGGCGGTGCTGGCCCCGTACGCGGTCGTCGGGCCGAAGGAGAAGACGTACGTCGTCCCGCTCCCGTTCGGGGTGACCCGGCCGTTGAGCACGGCGGATGTGTCGGTCACGTTGCTCGCGGCGCCCGTGACCACCGTCGGCGACGATGCGGCGACCGCGACGCCGGCCAGCGACGCGGCGATGACGACGGTCAGGACCAACAGCTTCCAAGTGCGTTTCATTCCCAGTCCTCCTCGCGGATATCTGACCGATTTCTATACCCGTGAGCGGTCGGAAGTTGCGGCGTCGGATCGAGGCGGAGATGACAGACGGTAGGTTCTCAGCGTGATCTTCTACGAACCCGGTGAGCACCAGCCCGCAGGAATCGCCCACGATCCGTTCAAGGCGCTGGTGGCGCCGCGCCCGATCGGATGGGTCTCGACGATGGCCGCCGACGGCTCGGTGAACCTGGCTCCCTACAGCTTCTTCAACGCGGTCGGGGAGCGGCCACCGATGCTCGCGTTCTGCTCCACCGGCGCCAAGGATTCGGCAACGTTCGCCGGCGAGCTGCGCGAGTTCGTCTGGAACCTCGTCACCTTCGAGCTGCGGGAGCAGATGAACGAGACCTCGGCGCCGCTGGCGCGGGGACACAGCGAGTTCGAGCGGGCCGGCCTGGAGATGGCGCCGTCGGTGCGGGTCGCCCCGCCGCGCGTCGCGGCCGCGCGGTGCGCGATGGAGTGCACGGTGGTCGAGCGGCTCGAGCTGCGCGACGTCGAGGGGCGCGGCACCGACCAGCACCTCGTCATCGGCCAGGTGGTGGGCGTCCACCTCGACGAGACGGCCATCGCGGACGGGACCGTCGAGACGGCGGCGCTGCGGCCGGTGGCCCGGCTGGGCGGACCCGCCGACTACGCCGTGGTGACCGACACGTTCACGATGACCCGGCCGACGGCGTAGCCGCCCGGCCGGCGGATTGGCGCGGCGCGTGGCGGGTAAGACTGACACCGTGATCGGCGTCGAACGCATTGAGGACTGGCGGGGACAGAACGTCATCGATCGGAGCGGCGAGCAGCTGGGCAAGCTCGAGGAGGTGTTCTTCGATTCGGCCACCGGCACGCCGCTGGTGATCGCCGTCAAGAGTGGGCTGCTCGGCCGCAAGTCGACGCTCGTGCCGGTCGACAACGCCAGCGTCGGTCCCGACTACGTGCGGGTCACGCACGACAAGGATGCGGTCGACCGCGCGGCTGGGATCGGCGGCGAGGGTGCCCCCGACGCGGCGGATCTCGGGGCCGTGGGAGCCGCCTACGGATTGAAGTTCTCCGACCGGGTGCGGTTGGAGAGCGCCACCGAGCGCGACGCCAGCCGGGCGCAGGCCGAGGCTGCCCGAGCCCGAGCGCAGGAGCTGGAGGCCGAGGCCGAGCGCAAGCGCGTCGCCCACGAGGCCGCCTCTGAGCGGGCCGAGACCGCCGGCGACGACGCGGGGCGAGCCGAGCGTGAGGCGCAGGAGTCCCGCCGCGCCGCCGAGGCGGCCCGCGCCGAGGCCGACCGCCACAGCTCAGCCTGACGCGGGGCCCGCGTCCCGGCTCAGCCTGACGCGGCGCCGGCGGCCGGGGGACCGAAGGCGATGAGCTCCTCGGCGACCTGCTCGGGTTGATCCTCAACGAGGAAGTGCGACGCGTCGATGCCGCGACCGGTCAGCTCGCGGGTCCACGGGCGCCACACGTCGAGGACGTCGTCGTAGAGCACCGGCAACGCGCCCCGCGCGCCCCACAGGCAGAGCACCGGACAGTCGATCCGGCGGCCGCGGTCGGCCTCGTCGAGTCGGCGGTCAATCGTGGCGCCGGCCCGGTAGTCCTCGCAGATGGCGTGAACGGCGCTGTCATCGGCGAGCTGGCGGCGGTAGGCGTCAAGCACCGCCGGCGGATACCGCTCCGCGCTGCTGCCGAGACCGATCCGCAGCAGGTGATGCTCAAAGAAGGCATCGCGGTCGCCGGCGATCAGTCGCTCGGGCAGCGGCGCCGGCTGCGCGAGAAACCCCCAGTGCCAGTACGCGAGTGCCAGGCGGTCATCGCTGCGCGCCCACACATCGGCCGTGGGAACGATGTCCAGGACCGCCAGCGCGCTCACAACGTCGGGGTGATCGAGCGCCATGCGGTAGGCGACGCGCCCGCCGCGATCGTGGCCGGCCACGGCGAAGCGCTCATGGCCGAGGGCGGCCATCGCCTGCACCTGGTCGAGCGCAAGCGCGCGCTTGGAGTGCGGCGCGTGATCGTCACCGGTGACGGGCCGAAACGACGCGCCGTAGCCGGACAGGTCGGTGGCGACGACGGTGAACCGCTCCGCGAGCAGCGGAGCCGCCGAGTGCCACATCACGTGCGTCTGCGGATACCCGTGCAGGAGCAGCAGCGGCGGCCCGTCACCGGCGACCCGGGCGTGGATCGGGCCGCGCTCGGTGGCCAGCTCGTGGACCTCGAATCTGTCGAACAGCTCGTGGACCTCGAATCCGTCGAACACCGGCGGCAAACGGTACCGGGTAGCTCGACCACCCGGGGGCAGCGACCGACGCCGCTGACTAAAGCGACGCCAGCGGGCCGGGAAGCGGGCCCTCGGCGATGATTCGCAATGCTCGATAATCGGGCTTATGTACACCGCAGCCGAAAAATGCCGGAACCGGGTACCCCGCTCGTGTTGTCGAGTCCGGAACGTTTGTCAGTGGAAATCCGGGTCGATGGCAGTGATTCGTCCGGGATGTTTGTCACAGGCTTCCGTCGGCGGCTCATCTCGGGTGAAGCTGCTGTAGAGCGCGATGTGGCTGGCCCGGTACGCACCGTAGCTCCGGTCGAGGATTCCGTCGGCTCGGAGCGCTTGGAATCGTGAGCGCAGCGGAGGCGACTGTTTGCGAGGTCGGATTCTTGCGTTGCGGCCTTGAAGCAGCCGCCCGAGCGCCTCCGCGAATTCTTGCTTGGGTGGCGCCGTATCGATGATCGGTTCGGGAGCTGTCTTGTCCGGCACCTGAAGGACCGGCTCGGACCGGTCGTCGAGAGCGCGCAGGATTGGTCGCACCGGCTCGGGCACACGGCATCCGAGGATCGCGCTGTCGGTGATCTGGTCACCGCCGATCAGCGCGACCAGTCCGTCCGGCAGGCCGGTGATGCGCTTGGCCAGCTGGTAGCCCGCGGCGGCCGGGTCGATGTAGGCGTGGATCGCGTCGATGTCCTCGGTCGTCAGCGGCCGTGGGCGTAGCGCCAGCGCCGGTACCAGCGGGATCGGGATCTGATCGCAGATCAGCGCGAGCTCGGCCCCGCAGCGCCGGACATAGGCCTGCTCGGGATCCTCGGCCGCGCCGACGACACGCAGCCCGCTCCGGCTCTCCGGGCGCGTCACGTAGCCGACCGGCCACCACCGCCCTTCCATAGTTCTGAGGCTGCCGACGAGCAAACGCTCGACGCGAGCGAACTCCTCAGGTGTCAGGTGTTGCCGGCAGTCGTAGCGAAGCCGCAACGGGTGCGATCTCGGCACCTGCGGCCACGGCCGGCATCGAACGTGCGCTGACGGCGGGCGGTGCTGTCGTGCGAGGTAACCGTCGAGTGTCGTGGTCGCGGGACGCGCGGTTCGAGCGGGTCCGCTGT